>NZ_CP041348.1:0-275000 GCF_009834365.1 Komagataeibacter xylinus
TATCCTCCACATCCCGCAGCACCCAAAAAAGCACAAAACGGGGGAGACCTGTCTAGCAGCCTGAAGCAACAGCGGTAAAGGGGCGCAGGCCCGAAATGCGTCAGGTCTCGAGCATGCGGCGCAGCAGTTCCACATCCTCGGCAAAGGCGGGGTCCTGGGCCATCAACTGCTCCACCTTGGTCACGCCATACATGACGGTGGTGTGGTCGCGGTTGCCGAACTTGCGCCCGATCTCGGGGTAGGAGCGGCTGGTCAACTGCTTGGCGAGGTACATCGCCACCTGCCTTGGCCGCGCCACGGCACGGCCCCGGCGGGCGGAGAACATGTCGGTCAGGCGCGTGTTCCAGTGCTCGGCCACCTTGCGCTGGATTTCCTCGATGGTGACGCGCCGGTCATGCGCCTTGAGAATATCATGCAGCACATCCTGCGTCGCTTCCAGCGTGACGGGGCGGCCAAACAGGTTGGCATGCGCGATCAGGCGGTTGAGCGCGCCCTCAAGTTCGCGCACGTTCGACGTGATTTTGTGGGCAAGGAATTCCAGCACCTTGGCCGGCACCACAACACCCGAAGCCGCAGCCTTGGCCTCAAGGATGGAAATGCGCAGCTCGAAGGTGGTGGCATGGATATCAGCCACCATGCCACAGCCAAGGCGGGTGCGCAGCCGGTCCTCAAGCCCCGACAGGTCGGAGGGCGACTTGTCGGCCGAGACCACGATCTGCCGCCCGGCATCGACCAGCGCGTTGAAGGTGTGGAAGAATTCGTCCTGCGTGTTGTCCTTGCCGATGAGGAACTGCAGGTCATCGATCATCAGCACGTCAACCGAGCGCAGCTGGTCCTTGAACTCGAGCGTGGACTGCGAGCGGATGGCCCCGATGAAGCGGTACATGAACTTCTCGGCCGACATATAGGCCACCGAGACCTTGCCCCCGCGCAGCAGTTCCGCACCGATGGCGTGCATGAGATGGGTCTTGCCCAGACCCACGCCGCCATACAGGAACAGGGGGTTGAAGCCGGGACTGGACGGGCGCTCGGCCACGCGGCGGGCGCAGGCATAGGCGAACTCGTTGGGCTTGCCCACGATGAAGGTGTCAAATGTAAAGCGCGGCTCGAGCGGGGCGGCAAGATCACTGCGCACCTCGGCTTGGCGCGGGCTTTCCGCCACGGCAGGTGCTGCGGCCGGCGCCGCCGGTTCGCTCGGGGGGGCAACAGCCGGGGCGGGCGCAGCCTCCTGCCCCTCGGCACCGGGTGCGGGCTGGGCTGCAGGGCGGGCCACCTGCAGTTCCACCCGGCGGATGGCGGGCACTTCGGCATGCCACAGCGTGCCGAGCCGGTCACCGTACTGCCCGCGCACCCAGTCACGCAAAAAGCGCGTGGGCAGGTAGAGGGTGATCTCGTCCTCTTCCACCGGGCCGACCGTGATCTGGCGCAGCCAGGTGCGGTATTCGACTTCGCCTACCTCGGCCTTCAGCCGCTCGCAGATGCGCGACCAGTGGATGGCGAGCACACTTTTCTGCGCGTTGGCTTCCGCAACCGCGTCATAGCCTTCCAGTCCGCCCGTCATATCCGCTCCCCGCCACATGGGGCACGAAAGGGACACCGCCTGCGCGCATGCCCCTGCCGTAACCCCGCTCCATTCCACCACCCCGCGCCGCCGGCCCGTGCCCTAACAGGACAAGCCACAAGCCGTGCCATCGGCACGACCCACAGCCCGACCCTTCGGCCAGGACCACCGATGACGCTGGAATTATCCCCATAATTTAGAGCACGGAATCGGGCGAAGCAACGGGAATCTGCCCCACCCCCGCCAAAACCCGTTCACACCAGCAAGATGTGGATAACAAAAAAAGGCCGTCGCCGCCAATAACGACGACAGACGACCTCTCTTATTACTTCCAGCCTTCTTTCAAATGAAAGAAACCAGCCGTATCTTACGCAGCAGCGATGGACTTGATACGGGCGGACAGGCGGGAAATACGACGGGCAACCGTGTTGGCGTGAAGAACGCCCTTGCCAACGGCGCGCTGCATTTCGGGCTGTGCCTCACGCAGGGCCACCACGGCGTCGTCCTTCTTGCCGGTGGCGATCGCGGTTTCAACCTTCTTCACGAAGGTGCGCACGCGCGACAGGCGCGCGGTGTTGCGGGCGTTGCGGCGTTCGTTCTGACGGATGCGCTTGCGCGCGGATGCTGTATTGGCCATTGCTCTCAGTTCATCTGCATAAATCAGGTTACGGCGGTCCGCCACCCGATCGTGCGGACATCCCATATCAGGCTGGCGATCTAGTCCACCCTGACCGCATTCGTCAAGACAAGTCTTTGCCTAAATCGTCTCATGCCTCCTGCAGGCGGGGGCAGAAGAAGCTCGAACGCCCCGATTGGGTAATGCGTTCCACCCCATCACACGCAGGCGGGCCGGGGCAATCGGGGCACCCCAGCCCTTCACGGCCATAGACGCGCCATGCATGCTGGAAATAGCCGAGCTCCCCGTCGGGTTGCACATAATCACGCAGGCTTGAGCCGCCTGCGGCAATCGCCTCCTCCAGCACGGCGCGGACTTCGGTGGCCAGCTCATCATATTCCGCAGCACTGATCTCGCCTGCTGCCCGCGCGGGGTGGATGCGCGCGCGGAACAGCGCCTCGGACACATAAATATTGCCAAGACCCGCCACCACGCGCTGGTCAAGCAGCAGCGCCTTGATGCTCGTGCGCCGCCCGCGCCCTTTTGCAGCAAGCCACGCGCCACCAAAACGGTTGCCCAGCGGCTCGGGGCCCATACCTGCCAGCAGGCGGTGATCTTCCACGCCCGCCACCGGCACAAGGTCGACCATGCCGAAGCGGCGGGGATCGACCAGCCCGCAGCGCGCGCCCTCCCCGGTCTCGATTACCAGATGCTCGTGCAGGGCGGGCGGGGCCGCGCGCTCGGCTTGCGTGGGGCGCGAGAGCAGCACGCGCCCGGACATGCCCAGGTGCAGCACGACCACCATCCCGCCCGAAAGGGTGATGAGGATATATTTCCCCCGCCGGGCGAATCCATCGATCCGCTGTCCTTCCAGCGCCCGGGCCAGACCGGGGGGAAACGGCCAGCGCAGCCCCGTATGGTGCGTGCTGGCGCGGGAAATAGTGTGACCTTCAAGATGCACTCGCATCCCGCGCATCACAGTTTCAACTTCAGGGAGTTCCGGCATGGCCTCATCTGGGGTTATACCTGTGCATCATGACCGACAATAGCCAGCCATACCATCCCTCCCCTTCCGCCGGCCGTCCCGATGACCGCCATGCGGATACCACCGATTTCGGCTTCCGCGATGTGCCATTGCGCGAGAAGAAATCCATGGTGCGCGAAGTCTTTGACAGCGTGGCCTCCAAATACGACGTCATGAATGATGTGATGTCGCTGGGCATCCACCGCGCGTGGAAAAAGATTTTCGTCAACGAACTCGCTCCCCACCCCGACCTGTCGCTGCTCGATCTGGCCGGAGGCACGGGTGATATCTCGTTCGGCTGGCTGCGCGGCGGCGGCGGGCCTGCCATCCTGTCCGACATCAATGTGAGCATGCTCACGGTGGGCCGCAACCGCGCCATGGAGCGCGGGCTGGTATCGGGCCTCAACTTCCTGGCCGTCGATGCCGAGGCCATTCCGCTGGCCGATAATTCGGTGGACCGCGTCTCCATCGCCTTCGGCCTGCGCAACTGCACCGACAAGCTGCAGGTGCTGCGCGAGGCACGCCGCATCCTGCGGCCGGGCGGGCGGTTCCTGTGTCTCGAGTTCTCGCGCGTGCAGGTCGCGGCCTTTGCACCCGTGTATGATGCCTGGTCCTTCCACGTGCTGCCGCGCATGGGCGCTGCCATTGCAGGCGACCGCGAGAGCTACCAGTACCTGGCCGAGAGCATCCGCATGTTCCCCGATCAGGAAACGCTGGCCGACATGATGCGCGAAGCAGGGCTTGAGCGCGTGTCCTACCAGAACCTTTCGGGCGGAATCGCGGCCATCCATTCCGGCTGGAAGATCTGATGACGGCACGGGCAGACCGTTCTGTCCTGCTGGTGGTGTGTGGGGGAATCGCCGCCTACAAGGCGCTCGATCTCATCCGCAGGCTCAGGGAACACGGCATTCGCGTGCGCACGGTGCTGACGGAAGGGGGCGCCCGATTCGTCACCCCCCTCTCGCTTCAGGCGCTGAGTGGCGAGCGCGTGTACAGCGACCTGTTCTCCCTCACCGATGAAAACGAGATGGGCCATATCGCCCTTTCGCGCAGCAGTGACCTGATCGTGATCTGCCCCGCCACTGCCGATATTCTGGCCCGCATGCGCGCAGGCCTCGCCGATGACCTCGCCACCACCGTGCTGCTGGCCACCGATGCGCCGGTGCTGGCCGCCCCTGCCATGAACGTGCGGATGTGGCAGCACCCCGCGACACAGGCAAATATCGCAACGCTTGCCGCGCGCGGCGTAGAATTTGTCGGCCCCGAGACCGGGCTGATGGCATGCAACGAGCACGGACCGGGCCGACTGGCCGAACCCGACTCCATCCTTGCCGCCATCATGGTCCGGCTGGATGGCGAAAAGCCGCTTGCAGGCCGTCGCGCGCTGGTCACCGCAGGCCCGACGCATGAACCGATCGACCCGGTGCGCTATCTGGCCAACCGCTCATCGGGCACGCAGGGCTATGCCATTGCACGCGCGCTGGCGGCAGCCGGAGCTGACGTGACACTGGTCAGCGGGCCGACCACCCTGCCCGACCCGCCGGGCGTGCACACCGTGCGCGTCGAGACGGCACGCGCCATGCTGGCAGCGTGCGGACACGCCCTGCCGTGTGACATTGCCATCTGTGCTGCCGCCGTGGCGGACTGGCATGTCGAAGAAACCCTGCAGAAGATCAAGAAAACCGCAGGTCAGCCCCCGCCCGAACTTCATCTTGTGCCCAATCCCGACATTCTGGCCACGCTGAGCCAGCCATCGCCTGCGCGGCCACGGCTGGTGGTGGGCTTTGCCGCCGAGACGGAGCATGTGGTCGAACACGCCACCGCCAAGCGCCTGCGCAAGGGCTGCGACTGGATCGTGGCCAATGATGTCAGCCCGGAAAGCGGCATCATGGGCGGGGCTGAAAACGAGATCGACCTGATTGACGCCACGGGCTGCACCCACTGGCCCCGGCTGGACAAGACGCAGGTGGCGCAGCGCCTGGTGGCGCGCATCGCCGCCTTTTTCAACTCCCCGCACGTTGACGGACACACCCCATGAGCCTTTCCTCCCTGCCCATTCAGGTCCGGCGCCTGGCCCACGCACATGACCTGCCCCTGCCCGCCTATGCCACCGAGGGCGCTGCTGGCATGGACCTGCTGGCTGCCGTGACCGAGCCCATGACCATTGCACCGGGTGGCCGCGCGCTGGTGCCCACGGGGCTGTGCGTGGCGCTGCCGCGTGGCTATGAACTCCAGATCCGTCCCCGCTCGGGGCTTGCGCTCAAGCATGGCGTGACCCTGCCCAACGCGCCGGGCACGATCGATGAGGATTATCGCGGCGAGATCGGCATTATCGTGATGAATGCAGGCGATGCCCCCTTCGTGGTCGAACGCGGCATGCGCATCGCCCAGGGCGTGCTGGCCCCCGTGGTGCGCGGCGAGTGGGTGGAATATGCCGAGCTTGATGAAACCACCCGTGGCGTGGGCGGCTTTGGCAGTACGGGCACGGCAGGGTGAGCGCAGGCGGCCAACCGGGAAACCTGCGCGTCCGCCCCAATATAGCGGACCTGCTCGGCCTGCTTGCCATCATGGCAGGCGCGGTCGTGGTGGCTACGGCGGGCCGCCACATGCTTGTGCCCATTCCCGCAAGCGAGGCCGGGACCATCCACCTCAGTCCGGCCTACCTGCCCGGCTATGCCGTGCGCACCACGCTACGCATGTTTGCAGCCCTGGCCGCGTCGCTGGTCTTTACCTTCACCTATGCCGTGTGGGCTGCCAAGAGCAGGCGCGCGGGGCAGGTGCTGGTGCCGCTGCTTGATGTTTTGCAGTCAGTGCCCATTCTGGGCTTTCTCACCTTTACGGTCATTTTCTTTCTCGGGCTGTTTCCGGGGCGGATGATGGGGGCGGAACTTGCCGCCATCTTCACCATATTCACCAGCCAGGCATGGAACATGGCCTTTGCCATGTATCAGTCGCTGCGCACCGTGCCGCCTGACCTTGAGGAAGCCGCCCGCTGCTTTGGCCTGACACCCTGGCAACGCTTCTGGCGGCTGGAGGTGCCGTTCGCCATTCCCGCGCTGGTGTGGAACACCATGATCTCGATGTCTGGCGGGTGGTTCATGGTCGTCTATTCCGAGACGATCACGGTCGGCAATACGGACATCACCCTGCCCGGCATCGGCTCCTACGTGGGCGTTGCGATCGAACAGCGCAACCTTGCGGCCATTTTCTACGCCATTCTCACCATGCTGGCCGTAATCCTGGCCTATGACCAGTTGCTGTTCCGCCCGCTGGTGGCATGGTCGGCGCGTTTCCAGACCGATGACGGCGCAACCCTTGCCGCCCCCGACCCGTGGGTGCTGGTGCTGCTGCGCCGCACGCACCTGCTGCGTCAGTTCTGCCTGCGCGCGGGGGACATGATGACCCGCATCGGCTGGCTGGCGCTTGGCCCGCGCCCGTCCGCCCCCGTGCGCGCGCTCATTCCCCCCCGCCTGACGGATGCGGCCTGGATTGCCGGGATTGCCCTGTGCGCCCTCACCCTGGGCTGGAAAACATGGACCTTCTCCCTCGCCCATTACAGCGCGGGGCAGGTACTGCATGTCATGGCGCTGGGCGGCCTGACGCTACTGCGGGTCATGATCACGGTGCTGGTAGCCTCCATGATCTGGGTGCCAGCGGGGATATGGCTGGGCCTGTCGCCCCGGCGGGCGCGGCATGCGCAGATGGCGGCACAGTTCATGGCCGCCTTCCCCGCCAACCTGTTCTTTCCGCTTGTCGTGGTCGCGATCGTGCACTGGCATCTGAACAGCAATATCTGGCTCACCCCGCTCATGCTGCTGGGCACGCAATGGTATATCCTGTTCAATATCGTGGCCGGGGCCTCGTCCTATCCCGGTGACCTGCTCGAGGCGGCGCGCAACTTCCACGTCAAGGGCTGGCTGTGGTGGCGGCGCGTGATGCTGCCGGGTATCACGCCCTATTTCATTACCGGCGCGCTGACCGCATCAGGCGGGGCATGGAATGCCGCCATCGCCACCGAAGTGGCAAGCTGGGGCGACACCACCCTGAGCGCTCAGGGGCTGGGCGCCTATATTGCCCATGCCACGGTGGCGGGTGCCACCGACGAGGTGGGCTTAGGCATGGCGGTCATGGCGGCCTTCGTGCTGCTGCTCAATCGCGCCGTGTGGCGCCCGTTATCCAATTATGCCGCCCGGCATTACACGTTTGACTGAGAGTTTCCTGATGCCGCAGCAAGCAGCCTCCTCCACCCCGAAGCAGACCGGCACGGAACTTGTCCGGATCGTCAACTGCAGGCAGGCCTACCCCAAGGAAAGCTCGACCGACCTTGTGGTGCTTGATGGCGTGAACCTGAGCATCCGCAGTGGCGAGATCGTGGGGCTTCTGGGCCGCTCAGGCTCGGGCAAGTCCACCCTGCTGCGCATTATCGCGGGGCTTTTGCCGCCCACCGGCGGCGAGGTGATCTGGAAGGGCAAGCGGCTGGAGGGGCCGGCTGCGGGCATTTCCATGGTGTTCCAGTCCTTTGCGCTGTTCCCCTGGCTGACAGTGCAGAAAAATGTGGAACTGGGGCTTGAGGCACAGGGCGTGGCGCCTGCCGAGCGCGAGAAACTGGCGGAAGACGCGATCCATCTGATCGGCCTGGGCGGGTATGAGAATGCCTACCCCAAGGAGCTTTCCGGCGGCATGCGCCAGCGCGTGGGGCTGGCGCGCGCCCTTGTGGTCCGGCCCGACCTGCTGCTGATGGACGAGCCATTTTCGGCACTGGACGTGCTGACGGCGGAAAACCTGCGCACCGACCTTGTGGAACTGTGGGCGGAAAAGAAGCTGCCCATCCAGTCGATCCTGCTGGTCACCCACAATATCGAGGAAGCGGTGCTGATGTGCGACCGCATCCTCATCTTCTCCTCCAATCCCGGCCGGGTGGCCTATGAGCTTCAGGTGCCCTTCGAGCACCCCCGCAACCGCGAGGACATGGCCTTCCGCCAGTTCGTGGACCGTATCTACGCGCTGATGACGCGCCGCGCGCCGGTCGTGTCGGAGGCAGACATGACCGACCCGGACATGAATCATGTCCAGATCTCGGCCGATGCCGTGGCCCTGCCTGCCCTGCCCATGAACACCATCGTGGGCATGATGGAAACGCTGGCCGCCGACCCGCTGCATGGCCGCGCCGACCTGCCGCTGCTTGCCAGCCGCCTGCAGCTTGAGCTTGATGACCTGTTTCCGCTTGGTGAATCCCTGCAACTGCTGGGCTTTGCCGAGCTTGAGGATGGCGACATCCTGCTCACGCCCGAGGGCATGCGCTTTGTGCAGAGCGAGCACGACATCCGCAAGCACATCCTGTGGCAGAGCATGCTGCACAACATTCCCATGGTGCGCACCATCCGCGCCGTGCTTGATGAGCGCCCCAACCACCGCGCCAGCGCCGAGCGCTTCCGCGATGAACTTGAGGACAGCATGTCACCCAACTACGCGCGCCAGACGCTCCAGACCCTGATCGGCTGGGCGCGCTATGCGGAACTGTTCGATTTTGATGAGGAAGCCGACCAGCTCTTCCTGGATGATGACCCGACGGATCGGAACTGAGCACGGCGTTTTGAAGCTTTTTGAAAAAAGCTTCACCGAAAACCGTTATCCTTAACCGGCGGAGTCCACCAGCCGGTCGCGGAACAGGCGGCGCATCTTGGCGATCTTGGGCGGAATGACCGCGCTACAATACGGGTTGCCGGGGTTACGGGCAAAATAGTCGCGGTGATAATCCTCGGCGGCCCAGAAATGGTCCAGCTTGGCAATTTCGGTCACGATCGGGTTGGGCCAGACGCCCTGCGCCGCAATCTCGTCGCGCACGGCATGGGCGGCTTTTTCCTGCGCCGCATCCTGCCAGAAAATGGCCGAGCGATACTGCGTGCCCACGTCATTACCCTGCCGGTTGGGCGTGGTAGGGTCATGCATGACAAAGAAGATGCGCAGCAGGTCGGCACATGAAAGTTCAGCGGGGTCGAAGGTTACGCGCACCACCTCGGCATGCCCGGTGCGGCCCGTACAGACCTGCTCATAAGTCGGGTTGGGGGTATGGCCACCGGCATAACCGGGCTCAAGCGCTTGCACGCCACGCAGTTCCTTGAACGGCGCTTCAATGCACCAGAAGCAGCCCCCACCGAGCACCAGTGTCTCCAACGCGTTTCCGCTCATGGCAGCTTCCTTCCCCAAAATGGTGTGAAGAGATTGTTCCAGAAGTTTTTGGTGAAGCTTTTTTCAAAAAGCTTCAAAGGAACGCCGCCTTTTTTGAAAAAAGGCGGCACCCAGAAACTTTTATGCCTTTAAGCAATCCGCGCCAGTGCCGCTTGCAGCCGCACGCGCTCTGCCTGGAACGCCTCCAGCCGCTCGCGGTTTTCTGCCACGACTTCCGGCTTGGCGCGGGCGACGAAATCGGCATTGCCCAGCTTGCGCTCGACCTTGGCAATCTCGCCATCCACCTTGGTGCATTCCTTCTCCAGCCGCTGGCGCTCAACACTCAGGTCAATGATTCCGGCCAGCGGAATGACCAGCGTTGCTTCATCCACCACAAGCTGGGCTGCCCCCTGCGGCATCTCGCCTGCAAGCGGCTGCACTTCGGACACGCGGGCCATGCGGCCGATCGCTTCCGCCCATTTGGCGGCACGTGCCACGGTGGTGGCAGATGCATCACGCAGCAGCACGGGGGCGAGGCGCGAAGGCGGCACGTTCATTTCCGAGCGCACGGTGCGGATGGCGGAAATGAAGCGGATCAGCCATTCCATCTCCTCGCGCGCGTCCTTTGCCCCTTCCAGATGTTCAGGTTGCGGCCAGGGGGCGGTGATGAGCGATCCCTCGCCCCCGAAGCCGAAATGCTGCCACAGCCGGTCGGTCATGAACGGGGTCACGGGCTGGAGCAGGCGCAGGATGGTGCCCAGCACATGCGCGGCGACTGCACGGGTCTCGACGGCTTCCGCCGTGTCGCCTGCTGCAAAGACCGGCTTGGCCAGTTCAAGGAACCAGTCGCAGAAACAGTTCCACACGAAGCGGTAGCAGGCACCCGCATATTCATCGAAGCGGAAGGCTTCCAGCGCCTTGGTGGCGTCTTCCACCGCCTGCGCCAGTTCAGCCAGAATCCAGCGGCCCAGCGGGGATTTCACTTCGGCTGGGTTGAAGCCCGCCACGGGGGCCACGCCGTTCATCTCGCAAAAGCGCGCGGCATTCCAGATCTTGGTAATGAAGGAGCGGTATTCCTCCACTTTTTTCGGGCCAAGCTTCACGTCTCGGCCAAGGCCGGTGAGCGAGCAGATGCAAAAGCGCATGGCATCCGCGCCGTAGCTGTCGATCATCTCCAGCGGGTCAATGCCGTTGCCCTTGGACTTGGACATCTTCTGCCCGCGCTCGTCACGCACCAGCCCGTGGATGAACACCTGCCGGAAAGGCACATCCTTCATGAAGTGCAGGCCCATCATCATCATCCGCGCCACCCAGAAGAAGATGATGTCAAACCCCGTGACCAGCACATCGGTGGGGTAGTAACGCGCCAGTTCCGGTGTCTGCTGCGGCCAGCCCAGCGTGGAGAACGGCCACAGGGCGGAGGAGAACCACGTGTCGAGCACGTCCTCATCACGCGTAAGCGTGGTGTCCTGCCCGTAATGGGCGCGGGCCTGCGTTGCGGCATCGGCCTCGTCATGGGCGACGAACACATGCCCGTCGGGGCCATACCAGGCAGGGATGCGATGCCCCCACCAGAGCTGGCGGCTGATGCACCAGGGCTGGATGTCGCGCATCCAGGCGTAGAAGGTATTTTCCCACTGCCGGGGCACGAATTCGATCCTGCCGGTTTCCACCGCCTCGATGGCGGGACCGGCGAGGGTCTTGGCATCGCAGTACCACTGGGTGGTCAGGCGCGGCTCGACCACCGCGCCGCTGCGCTCGGCATGCGGCACCTGATTGGTGTGCGGCTCGATCTTTTCCAGCCATTCCAGCCGCTCGAGCTCGGCCACCATGGCCTTGCGCGCCTCATCACGCGGCATGCCTGCCAGCGTGCGCACGAAGGCGGGGTCGGACAGCCCTTCCTCAGCGCGGAGTTCGCCTTCAATCTCGGCAAGGGTGATGCGGGCTTCCTCATCGAGCACGCTGGGCATGTCGAGCTTGTGGCGACGCCCCACCTCGAAATCGTTGAAGTCATGCGCGGGCGTGATCTTGACCGCGCCGCTGCCCTTGGTGGGGTCGGAATGCTCATCGGCCACGACGGGAATACGGCGGCCGGTCAGCGGCAGGATGACGTTCTTGCCCACCAGGTCGGCAAAGCGCTCGTCATCAGGGTGCACGGCCACGGCCATGTCGCCGAGCATGGTCTCGGGGCGGGTGGTGGCGACCGTGATGGTGCGGCCTGGCTGGCCCTCCACGGGGTAGCGGATATACCACAGGCTGCCCCGGCTCTCGCGGTTATCGACCTCAAGGTCGGAGATGGCGGAGCGGAAGGCGGGGTCCCAGTTGACGAGGCGGCGGTCGCGGTAGATCAGTCCCTCACGGTAGAGGGTGACGAACACCTCTTTCACCGCATCGGACAGGCCATCATCCATGGTGAAGCGCTCGCGCTGCCAGTCGAGCGAGCCGCCAAGGCGGCGGAGCTGCCTGGTGATGCCGCCACCGGACTCGGCCTTCCACTCCCACACGCGCTCGACAAAGGCATCGCGGCCCATTTCCTGGCGCGATGTGCCTTCCTTTTGCAGCATGCGCTCGACCACAAGTTGGGTGGCGATGCCCGCATGGTCGGTGCCCGGCTGCCACAGCGTGTCGCGCCCCTGCATGCGGCGCCAGCGGATGAGCGTGTCCTGCAATGTCATGGTCAGGGCATGACCGATATGCAGCGTGCCCGTAACGTTGGGCGGCGGAATCATGATGGTATAGGGCTTTGCCGTGCTGTCGGGCTGTGCGCTGAATGCGCCACTGGCCTCCCACAGGGCATAGAGGGAGGTTTCTGTCCCGGCAGGGGAGAACGACTTGTCAAGCATCACGAAAAACCAGATCCACCATAATCAGACGCAGGGCAGGACAACGCGCCCGGCCATGGGCAGATATACCCCAAACCGGCGCGAAGGGAACGCCTTGGCCCGTAATCTTTGTGCCGGAACAAATGAGGGGGAGATGCGGCCAGAGGTTTAAAGTATCAAACCACCAGCCCGGTTTACACCGCGCGGGCCATTACAGGCCCAATCGACCATTATTTTTGGGAAAGCATGGAGGTCTGGGCGACGGACGATCTAATGGCTTAATACCATGATTTTGAACGTTGAAAAATTGGTAAGGTAGGAGTGATACCCCCACCAATACCCCCAAAAAAATTGCTTACATCACCGACTCGGAAACCCTCATTTTGTCCACCCATGCCCGCACATCTCCTTCATCCCAGCGAACGCATTGCGGCCCCAGGCGCACAGGCTTCGGAAATCCGCCCCGCTCCAGTTTTCGATAAAGGGTCCGGGTCGTAATCCGCAGCCGGTCTGCAACCTCGCGCGCTGTAAGTAGCTGAGCCAGTGCAGGTTCGTTTCTCATGGCTTCACCCATTCCCCACCTCCACCACACGCCCGCTATCAACGAGCCGCTGCCAGACTGCGGGCCGGGTCACCACGACCTCCCCGCGGCGGCGCAGGAACACGCGGTCCTGGTTTTGAGCGACCAGTTCCACGGTTTCGGTCAGGTCGCCTGCTATGCGTAGCGTGTAGGTCATGCCGCCTCCCTTTCTTTGACTGTAGCCATCATCCCCAAACCCTGATCCTGAGCGCGGCCCATCGCCTGCACGGCCTGCTGCCCCATGCCGATCAGCACGACGCCATTGCCTGGAGAATTGCCCCGCGTTCCGTCAGGCCGCACAAACTTCGTCTTGCCTCGGGGGAACAACAGAGCATCGGCGTAGGGCGCAAAGTCATGGAACCATCCCGCACTGGTCAGGGCGTTGACGCAGGCAATGCCGTTCCCGTGCTCCATGAAGCGTCGCAGCCACGGCACGACGCCGTTGCGGCCGCCAAAAGGAGGGTTCATCCAGACGAACCCATCCCACGGCGCAGTCAGTCCGTTATCGCTGATTGTCAGGAACCGTCGGCATGGAACAGACAGAAAGGCGCGGCCTGTTTCTGGCTGAGCCACGTCAAGATCGAAGGTCACACCCAACGCCTCGAAAATTTCCGGCGGTGTGAACCATTCGTCGGTCTGCCCTGGCGCTGCATGATGAGGCTTCATGCCTCCTCCCGCCGCGCGATCTCGCGCTGGATATACCACTCGGCCTTCTTCAGATCCTCGAGCGCATTACCCTTCTCATCGGCGCGCCAGATGTATTTCAGGGCATTGCCAAGGTTGAAGGACATGTGCTCGACCACCTGGATGCATTCGATGCCGGATGGGTGAGCGTTGTAGTGGCGGGGATGGTTGACAGAACTTGCGGCCTCCTCAATGACGGCAAATCCCCCGGACACACTGTCATACCCGCTTTTCCAATCGTTCTCCGCGAATGTAATGCCACCAGACTGAAGCAGGTCGGCAGGCACTTCACGCGGCGCCCCACGCTCAGCCGCCCGGCGGCCGCGCTGGTAGGGAGTGTGTGTTTCGGTCAATTTTCGTCCTCCCGGCTCGGGATCAGGTCGGCAATGTCGGGGAACTGCTCGCGCAGGATGTCAGCCACGTCGAAGGCAATTTCCCGGTGCTCTTTCTGGGTTTTCCGCTCGCACCGCAGCGCGCAGTAGTGCATCCATGACCGCAGCGTTCCGGCCATGTAGAGGCGCGAGGGTGTCATGCCCTCGGGCAGCACGGCTCGGGCCACCTCTTTGGCAATGCCATGCTCAAGCGCCCAGCTATAGGCGTCGTCAGCCGCGATGTTGACGCGGGCCTGCATATCCTCCCATCCACGGGCCAATTCCGCATCATCCGTCTCGATGCTGTTCTGCCGGTCCTTTCGGTCCTGCAGCCGCGCCTCACGGAACACAGCTATATCATCCACCACCGCATAGCGCTGGGAGAACTCCTGAAACGAGAATGACCGGTGCCGCAGGATCTGGCGCGCAATGTCGCGCGTGGTCTCGATCTCCATGGTCAGGGAGATCATTTCCAGCGGCGACCATTCCTTGCGCTCGACCAGAAACCGCAGCAGCTTCGGCCCGGTCTCGTGGTTCATCTGGTTGGCCGTGCTGGACACGCGGGCGCAGTAGGCGAGAAGTTGGGCCGCGGTATCGACGCCTGGCACCACAGACTTCGTGATGCCTGTCAGGGTTACGGTCATGCGACCCTCCAAAACCGATATCCGGTCTCTGTTTTGCGGTAGGCATATTTGCGGGCCGGATGCTTCATCCGCACCCGCTTTGCCGTGTTGTTCCATGTCTTGAGCTCGCGCGCGGAGATGGAAAAGCTATCGCCCAAATCCATGTCCAACATCAGGTTGTAGCGTGGGCCGGTGCTTTTGGTCTGGATCGAGGGCATCGGTACGCCTTTTTCGATGGTGGGAAGGGCTTCAACCATTGCCGTTCTCCCCATTCATGGCGGCGTCAATGGCTGCGCGAAGATCGGTCATTTTCTGTTCGGGCTTTCGGTCACGGACTGGACCGAAACCGGGAATGCCCCAAAAGCATCCCGTATTGTTTGCCGCCCATATGAACCGAGCAGCATCCCGCCCCATCTCCGCGCGCTCCAGTTCGCGGCCGCGCTGGATGGCTTCGTCGATGTGTCGCTCAGCCTCGGGCTTAGCTTTATCACGAAACCGGAACCCAGCTTCATAGAACACTTCTGTCAATTCTATAATCTGTTCTTCCCGACTTCTCACGACTTCTTCCCTTCGTCGTCGGTTAGGGTGCGGATGGCGGCAATAGCCGTGTGAATACCTAGATTAAAAGCCGCTTGGTTCTCCCCAAGATCGACCTTCATTTCCTGCTGACTAACAGCCGCGATTGCCCGCTCCCGCTCATCCTTCCGCATCTGCGCGAGTTCGGATGGGCTTAAGCACAAGCCGCGATAATGGAAGATTCCAGAGACGGATTTTGGGTCAATCACACTCCACGCCCCGATCATCCATACCCTTTCGCGGCCAGACCAATAACCCGGTGCGAGGGCCTCTCTTGCTGCCAGTTTATCATTCAGCCAGTGCCACCCACTCCGCTCCGGCTGATCTGGCAGGCCGTTCCAGGGGGTGGTCATGAGTTCACCATCCTGCCAATCTGCTCCGGCGTTTCATCGACCAGTATTGTCCATCCCCCGACAAATACGATTTGTGTTGAAAGGCTCAGTTTCTGGATCGCACATGCATTCTCCAGATTTACGAATACCTTTTTGTCTGCCCCTTTTTCAGGAAGGGCCATATGCAGCGCTACAACCCTCATCCCGCCGCTCCTTCGTTGAGGGCTGCGGTGACCAGTTCATAGATTTTTCGACGTGCCGTGTCTTTTGGCTCAAAACTGCCATCCGAAAGGTTCTGCACCTCGCCTAAAACGTAAATTAGTTCCTTGATAACAGCATCCTTCTCAGCCGCCACACGGGCAACCTGCGCTTCCATGTCGGTGCGGTGGACCATTTCAGGTAGTTCCGAACAAACGCGCTCTAGGGCTTGATCCCATCCATACCCCATGGCTTCATATCGGTCAGTTATGCCGCGATCTTCTAGTCCGCAGCCCATACCCTGATCGTGGTATTCTGGCATATATTCGGACAGATCAACCGTCTCCACATCCGCGCACGGCGGGATGGGGGTGCCGATGGCAAGAATGGATGCCTCCATCGCGGAACCTTTTCTTCCGGGCTTGTATGGCGCTCCATAGGCCACCATTCTCTGCTCATCAGTCAACGGCAACCGCACCATCACAAACTGTTCTTCGTTCTTCATAATCATATCTTCCAAATCAACCTGCCGCACATCAGGGATCAGTTCGTTTTCAGAACTGCACATTGTCAGCCCCCACGATCTGGTCGAACGCGGCCCACGGCTCAACCCCGTTAGCGCGGGCGATCTGGAGCCTCTCGTGCTGCCGGCTGGTGAGGGGCGCAGAATTATGCGCCCGCATGTGAAGCTCGACCTGTTCCATCCACGATGTGGTTCGGGTCAGGTGTTCGGGTTCGGCGGCGTCGGATAGCTGGGTCATGCTACCGGCTCCTCAACCGGCGCCTCGGACATTTCTTCGGCGCGCTGCTGCACGGCTCTCTGAAGCACGCCAGACCGCTCAGCCATCATGCCCTGCACATGCTCGATTGTGCCCTGATCGATGGGGCGACCGGCATCGGCGGCTTTGTCGATGGTTTCCGACCACTTCTTCCAGAGTGCATCGACGCAGGCCGTATCGCGGCAGTTGGTCAGGCGCGCGTCAAAAAACGCGATGTAGTCAACCGGGCGCTGCTCCTGCTCGACGCGGCGCGGCTGGGGCGTTACGTCGATGGTTCCTCCAGCAAAATCTTTGCCAGACATTTCATCATCCGTATTGGTGCCCCCAGTCTGTTCTGGGAATGCCATGCGCAGGGCCTGGGCCTCGGTGCATTTTGCAAGCTGCCCATAAGCCCGCTTCTTCCACATGGCGTTAGGTGCCTGCGTATCGCGTTTGGCGGTTGCATAGTTCTCCAGCCAGAACTCTTTCGCCGTGAACTCACAAATCTTGCCATGCACAAAGCGGCGCACCGTCACCCGGCACCATGACGGAAACGTCACCTCTATGCCACCCAAAGTCATGGACTTGTCTGGGCCAAACTCCGGCTCCGACTTCCCGACGTATTCGCCCGTGCGGGCCGCTTCAGTGCGATACAGGGCAATTCCCGGCATGATCACATCAACCATGCGCCCGGCGTCTTTGTTCCAGATGGGAACGATATGAACGGGCTTCTTCATCACATCTAGACCAGCGGCCCGGCAGTAGCCCATCACCATCATTACAGATGCATCTGCTGCACCTGGGTAAAGGCTATTCTTGAGAACATCCATCAGTTCACGTTCCGTGACCTGATTGCCATTCTGGGTGGTTACCACTGCGTTCATGCTGCAATTCCTTTCTTGCCACGGATCACGAGGCGCATCGCGCCGCCGTTGCTCAACGTGGCTCCGTCAATTCTCTGGCCCTTTTTCAGGGCTTTGGTCAGTTCAGTGCGGTTCAGCTTATCGGGCTGCAACTCAAACAGGTCGGGGCGCGCGGCACGCAGGGCTTTTTCATCCGTCACGGTCGCGGTCTGGGGTGACGCGGCCAGACTTCCGGTGAAGTGCTCGCTCTCGAAGGCGAGAACGCCAGCTTCTTCCATCTCGCCAGCAAGCGCTTTCCGCAACGCTGCCGCCTGCGCCTTCGCCTCTTTCTCCCAAATCTCCAGCATGGCGATCTGCTCGAGCGCGATCTGGTCCATGTTCGCGCTGGGCGCTTTGGAGGCTGTGCGTGAGGCGTTGAACGCCTTGATGGCTGGGGCGACCTGCTCGACGTAGATCCGGTCCATAAGGGTGGAGAGGTCCGCCATCACACGCCCCCCTCAACAAACGCCACCCGCTGTCCACCTGGCAGCCACAGCGCGCTGTAATCGGGGAGAGGGCACGCGGGGATGCGCAGGTCATCCACCGGCTGCACCTTGCTTTCCCATTCCCCGCCATACTGCCGGGCAAGCCCGGCGATCAGGGAGCGCCTCTGTTCGTGCGTCACAGCCCCCGCCTCCCCAAATGGGCAGGCACAGGCCGCCGGTTGACGCGCACGCGGGCGTATTGGTGGGATGTGAGGGGGAAGGCGTTCATTCTGCGGCCTCCAGATGGAGGGCACGAGAGCCGCGCCATTCGTCCTCAAGTCTACACAGGCCCTGATCCAGCCGTGCCATCTCGCCTTTCACTTCATCAATACTGTCCGTAAGGAACGCGACCGTATCCGACACCTGTCCGCCAAACACCTGCCGCGCTTCATAGAGGCAGTCCTCCAGCGACTTCTTCAGCTTTTCGGCGCGCTGTGCCTTACGAGCCAGAACCGTGTTCTGTTCCTGAAACCGACGATCAATATCAGCCTGCGAACAACCATCAGGAAGATTACACATAATCAATTCCTTTATTTCATGAATACTTAGCCAACTCGGCCAGACTGCCGGGACCGCAATCCCGGTGGCCTGGGCGTGTCAGGGCATTGCGACAGTGGCGAATGCGTAGAACACCGTGCCCAGAAGCATGGCGCCGAGCAGGGCCATGCCGAGGAAGCGGGTTAGGTGGTTGTCGGGGAAGGGAGGCATTACTGCCTCACCACTTTGCCGTTCTCGATGGCATAGAGAACACCAGCCTCAATGCCGTCCTCGCCTTCGTAGATATTGATGAAGCGATTTCGGGCGCCATCATGCCAAACCAAAGAAGCGGCACCACCTTTGCCCAGGCTGACCGATCCACGACGACCCGCGAATGCGACGGTGGCATTCTCTCCAGAGCATACGATCCGCGCGCCGTCGCCCGAGGAACCGATCTGCGCGCCGTCGCCCGAGGAACCGATCCGCGCGTCGTCGCCCGAGGAACCGATCCGCGCGCCGTAGCCCGAGGAACCGATCCGCGCGTCGTCGCCCGAGGAACCGATCTGCGCGCCGTCGCCCGAGGAACCGATCTGCGCGCCGTCGCCCGAGGAACCGATCTGCGCGCCGTAGCCCGAGGAACCGATCTGCGCGCCGTAGCCCGAGGAACCGATCTGCGCGCCGTCGCCCGAGGAACCGATCCGCGCGCCGTAGCTCGAGGAACCGATCTGCGCGTCGTCGCCCGAGGAACCGATCCGCGCGCCGTAGCCCGAGGAACCGATCCGCGCGTCGTCGCCCGAGGAACCGATCTGCGCGCCGTCGCCCGAGGAACCGATCTGCGCGCCGTAGCCCGAGGAACCGATCTGCGCGCCGTAGCCCGAGGAACCGATCTGCGCGCCGTCGCCCGAGGAACCGATCCGCGCGTCGTCGCCCGAGGAACCGATCTGCGCGCCGTCGCCCGAGGAACCGATCTGCGCGCCGTCGCCCGAGGAACCGATCTGCGCGCCGTCGCCCGAGGAACCGATCTGCGCGCCGTAGCCCGAGGAACCGATCTGCGCGCCGTCGCCCGAGGAACCGATCCGCGCGCCGTAGCTCGAGGAACCGATCTGCGCGTCGTCGCCCGAGGAACCGATCCGCGCGCCGTAGCCCGAGGAACCGATCCGCTCGCCGTAGCCCGAGGAACCGATCCGCGCGTCGTCGCCCGAGGAACCGATCTGCGCGCCGTCGTTCTCGTCAACATCAACGCCTTCGGTTACGGCAATGATTGAACGAACGTCGCTTTTGATAAAATCAGCATTGATGTTCTTCACGTCGAACGCTTTGTCGGCCAGCCAGCGCGCGTCACCGTAACGCTTGTCAGCATAGAGACCATTCATGACCTCGCCATACGTGCCGCCCTGGGGGAATTTCTCGCGGAACCAGTCGCGTCCATCGGAGCAAGCGCCCCATTCGCGGATCTTGAGGAGGGTAATCTGTGCGGGGTTGTTTTCGGGAGCAGTCTGCTGCTCGACCTGTGTGTGCATGCTCGTTTCCATTATTACTGCATCCCCATACGGTTAATAAGGGCTTGAATTCCCTTGGGCGTGAAGAAAACCTGCGGACTAAAATGTTCTTCGCCATCACGGTCGCGGTAAGATGCAAACTTCACATGGCAATGACCGGCCTTTACTTTGTCGGAATAGGCATTCCATTTCTTGCCCTGCCGGAAAATGAAGCCATACTGGTGCGCCGCGCTCGTAAACTGCCTCGGTGGCATGTTTGCTGCCTTGGCCGAGAGGTTTAGGTTATATAGACCGTCGCTGTCCGCGATCTTGTCGTGGATCTGCGCCTTGGGCGCCAGCGCGGCGTTTTCGTGCTTCAGTTCTTCGATTTCTTCTGCCTGATCTGCCGCAAGACGCAGGGCTTCGGAAAGGGTCTTGGGGATATCGAACTGCCGCTCGATGCTGTAGCTGCCGGTCTTGCGTATGGTCGGAAGAACTTCATGGCGAACCCAGCGGTCGAAGCGCTTTGCTTCCGGTTTGCGGCTGCGGGAGATCAGCTTGTAAAGGCCTGGTTCGGTTACGCAGTTTACTTCCTGTTTTCCGCCAAGGGTCTCAATACTCTTTAGACCCTTTTCGTCCTCATCCAGAACGCGCAGGGTCATCGTGACATTGCTCAGTTCGAGCACGCGGCAGACATCGCCAGCATGAAACCAGAGATCGCCGTTCTCGTCCGCCTGGACGTTCAGAGGCTTTCCCTCAAATCGAAACAGGGTCGGTATGTTTTCCACTTCCCATCTCCGTGTTGGTGATGGGCTTATCATGTGCAAACTCGCAAACGCGGTCAAGTGAAAACTTGCACACGCTCTTACAAAAAATATGCGGCTCTCTGGCCGCATGAGGAAAAGGCTGGAAAACCTCTATTTTCTGAAACGTCTATCCACGAAAGTGACAGGAGAGACCCATCTAGCCACCACGTCTCGAATAGGAGAGGCATTGTAGCTGACCAATGTGGCGGTGCCTGGAGCAATGCCGGGAGTGACTTGCTTTAGATAAAGTTCGTCCGTATCAAGCGCCACCACGCACTCTCGATAAAGGGCATCCTCGAATGGGATCATGTTCCCCTTGTCGAAATATATGATGTCTCCCTCCCAATAAGCCGGAAACATACTATCGCCCTTCACGATTAGGGCGCAGGTGCCTGCTTCTGCCCATAAAGGAGCATCCACGAATTCAAGGGGCGTATCGCCATCAACGCGGGTTATTCTCTGCCCAGCTCCAACATCACCATATAAAGGAACCCTTTTCGAGGCCTCCTGCATATTGGAGCGCAGCACATCCATAATTCCGGCTGCCGCCATAACAGCCATGATGGTTTTGTAGGTCGGAGCGCTAGTTGGGTTGTCCCCCATCAGGCGTGTCAGAGTTGACGGAACCACACCAGCTAGACGCGCTAGGTTAGTCGGGTCTTTTCCCGTTTTATCCATGGCGTATTGCACGATTTCCCGCGCTTGTCTGATTTCCTCTCTCATATGTGCATCTTCGCACAAACGGCCTTTTCTGTCCGTGTGTAAGTTTTCACTTGCATCGTGTGAAAGTTTGCAAATATGGTGTGGTCATGACGAAATTCCTTTCAGCAGATGATGTTGAGGCCGCTGCGAAACGGCGCGGCCTGACCATTCCCATGTTGTGCTCTGAGGCGGGAGTATCTCACCCGACCTTCTATCGCTGGAAGGCTGGAGCGCACACGCCAACCCTTAAAACATACCAAAAAATCATTGCTGCGCTCCGGGCGCGTCGCCGCCGGGGCGCGCCGATCGTGCGCGGGCAGGAGGCCTCCCAATGACCCTATTCCCCCTCTCAAGCGCCCTATGCCGCCTCGGCCTCGCTGGCAGCCCGCAGGAAGCGCAAGCCCTCATCCGCCTCGAACTGGTCCGCATCGACGGCGACCGCGCCACGGCCAGCGCATCCGTTGGCTATGGCGTGACAATTTCCCTGCGCAATGGCCCGTCTGCCGTGGTCAGTCGGCAGGCTATGGGGGTGCGATAAATGCGCCCGTTCAAGGATTTATCCGGTCAGCGGTTTGGGCCTCTGGTCGCGGTGAAGTTTCTTGGTTGCGCATCTGGGGCCAGTACATGGCGCTGCCAGTGCACCGAATGCGGCACCCTGCGCCTGGTAAAAACGCAAGCATTGCGTTCGGGAAAGGGGATCGAATGCGAGCCTTGTAACCGTCACAATGCGCTCGCGCGCAAGAAGAAAACCAACATCGTGCGCCGACCGTGGTCAACCGTGGAGCTGTCCCAACTCTGTTCTCTTTGGAACAAGGGTCATGCGGTTTCTGATCTGGCAAAGCAGTTCAATCGCACTGAGCACGCGATCTACAGGCGGATCAGCCAGCAGGTGAAGGAAGGAAAGGCTTTCCCACGCGCCGTTCGGCACGCCAAGGCGCAGATGATCGGCCGCACCTTCGGCAGCCGCACCGTGATTGCGCGGGCACATTCGAGCGTAAACGGCTGCGTGATGTGGTCCGTGCGGTGCAAATGCGGGGAAGAAAGCGTGGTTGATGGGCATCTGCTTCATTGCGGCCGCCAGACTGCGTGCCGGAAATGCGCAGGCAATGCGCCTGGCAAGCACAATGGCCCGAGGCCAAAGCCCCAGGTAATGCCAAAGGCAAATCCGATCCTGTCCTTCGCTCATATCCGTGCCCACGATCGGCTGATAGCTGCGCGGCATGCTGCCGAAGAGGCAGCTTTCGCCTAATGCCTCAATCGCGCCCTGCCAATTCAGTAGCCACCATGGCCGCCAGATGCTGCCGGTCCTCAATGGTCGCGAAGGGATGGGTGACGGCCCATACTCGCGCCATCAGGACCAGTATCTGTGGAATTGACAGGGTGCGGTCTCCTTCTTTCATCCCATCCGCCAATTCGATTGGTGGTTTCTCCAACAAGGTTTTCTCCGGTTCCGTTCGTTGCTGTTCGGAATGTGGAGCAAACCTTGTCCAAAAAATTGGAAATCAATTCCGCCAGTTTGGAAAAACGCGAAATGCTTACTGCTGAGACAGTGACGCAGAATGCCCAGACAATGGCTCGAACCCTTTCAGAGACGTTCGGGCGCGGGCTCGGCGTCAAGGAAATCATTCACCGTATCGCTCGACTGCTGCGGGTCACTGACCGGCAGGCGAAGGGCCTTTACTACGGAGAATGGGAGCGCATCCCGGCGCATATCTATCTGCGCCTGGTTGATGCCTATCGCAAACATCTGGCGCGCGCAGAGCGGCAGGCCGAGCATCAGGCCGCCATCTACCGTGCCCTCAGTCAAGAATGGAACGACACATGGGGAGATACATCCTCCTGCGGCGCGCTGCCATCACCCGATGGCGGGCAAGCCGAGCACTCCGGCGCGCAATCTCCCTGCGGCGCTGGGCCGAATACCTGAGCGAACGAGCCGACCGACTGGAACGCCGGGCCGATGAACTGAAACGGGAGGCCGGAGAGTGACACACCTCATAACCGGTCGCCCGATTACAGAAATGCAATCAGTTCTTGCAGATGCAGTAGAGCTGGCGGGTGGGCAGCATGCGTGGAGCCGAAAAACCGGGATTCCTCAGTCTGTCGTGTCACTCACGCTTAGCGGCCGGCGCGACGTATCTGAAAATATTGTCAACGCCCTGGGCTACGTGACCCGGACCGTTTGCCTGCCGATGAAAGGGCAGAACCATTGATATGGACGTCTACTACAACGAGTGGGACGAACCCACAGCAGAATGGCTCCGCGCGCTCTGTGCCCGACACCATCTGCCCGCCGGGCAGGTCGATACCCGGTCAATTCGAGATGTTCGCGCCGGAGACCTGCGCGAATATGACCAGGCGCATTTCTTCGCAGGCATTGGAGGCTGGCCTCTCGCCTTGCGCCTCGCAGGATACGAGCGGCTGCCATGCTGGACCGGATCACCACCCTGCCAGCCATTCTCTGTCGCAGGGCAGCAGCGAGGAAATGACGACGAGCGCCACCTTGCGCCCGTCTGGCTCGATCTCGTCCGTGAGTGCAAGCCTCCAATCCTCTTTGGCGAGCAGGTTGAGGCAGCGATTAGGCACGGATGGCTCGATGATCTATTCGATGCACTGGAAGCAGAAGGTTACGCCTGCGGGGCGGCAGTATTGCCAGCTTGTAGCGTCGGCGCGCCGCACATCCGAAAACGATTGTTTTTCGGAGCGGTCAGGTTGGCCGACGCCAATGGCTGGCTCTCCAGCGACCGAGAAGAACAATGCAGCGGGGAACACAGACTATTCGCGCAAAGTGGAAGCGATGTGCGGGAAAAGCGTGAAGGGACACGGATTGATCTTGGCGGGTTGGCCCACGCCGACGACACGCGACCACAAGGACGGGAGCGAGTGCCCGAACGTGCCGACGAACAGCCTACTGGGGAGAGAAGTCTGGAAAGCGGATCAGCCCATTCGGATCACGGCGGCTGGTCAGGTGCTGACTGGATCGGATGCCGGGACGGTAAGTTCCGGCCAGTTGAACCCGGAATTTTCCCTTTGGTTGATGGGTTTCCCAGCCGTGTGGGCCTCCTGCGGGGTGCAGGCAATGCAATCGTCCCGCAAGTCGCGGCGGCCTTCATCCAAGAATTCATCGGCGCGTTCGCCGAAATCCAAGAAAATACGGGAGGCTGAAAATGTCTGACCGCACATGGACCCGCGTATCAGGCGTAGACCGAGACGGAACGTATTTCGTGGGGATCTACAACGTGATCTCCGAGCAGCAGGCGCGAGAGTGGCTACGCACCGAAAACCGTAATTGGATCAGAGGTCGCCTGACTGGCTTGCGATACGAGGCGCTTGGGCCGGGTGACCGGGCATGCCCGTTCCCGGCGCGAGAGATGGCCGCATGATAACCTTCACCATCCCCAAGCCCTTCCCATTGCTTAACCACAGCATCGGCCAGAGCCGGTTTGCGCTTACTGGAATGCGTCGGAAGATGGCGCGGGCAGTCGCGGACGCGGCACTTCATCTGCGGCCCTCTGAGCCGTTCCAGCGGGCGCATGTGCTGATCGAGCGCTACTCGACCGGCACGCCGGATACGGACGGCCTATACGGCGGCGCGAAGTTTCTGGTGGATGCCCTGACGACGCCGCGCCTCCTGAACGTCCGCACGCCGGGCGCACGGCAGCGCGTGAAGAACAAGCGGGGCCTTGGCTTCGTCGTGGATGACGGGCCCGCGCACATGCGGATCGAGGTGCGCAGCGTGAAGTGCCGCCTGTGTGAGCAGCGGACTGTTGTGACGATTACTGAGGTGGCGCCATGAGCATAAAGGCCATCAACTGGGCCATGATGCAGCCAGGGCTGGCACCGTCGCCAAAACTGGTTCTGATTGTGCTGGCCAACAGGGCAAATGCACAGTTCAAAGCATGGCCTGCCCTCGAGACAATCTGTCGCGAAAGTGGGCTCAGCGACCGCACGGCCCGGCGCGCTCTTTGCGAACTGGAAAAGGCCTCCCTGATCGAGCATGTCGGCTTTTCCTTCAGGGCAAAATGCTACCTGCTCAAGGTGCCATCTGGCTTTGAAATGACCGTTGAGACGGCCGATCTAACCGGTCAAATTGACCACGTAACCGGTCAAAATCGACATGTAACCGGTCATGATGACCGACTACAGCAAAACGTAACCGGTCAAATTGACCACGTAACCGGTCATGGTGACAACGTAACCGGTCACCATGACCGACAAACCATCATGAACCATCAAAGGAACCATCAGGAACCAGAGCCTGTAGCGAGCGCGCCGGAGCCGACGATCGACACGGCATGGCAACCACTGGTCAAGCAGGTTCAGGATGCGGCTGGATACGATCTGGCACGGATGATGCCGAGTTCGGCTGATGGCGGAGAGGTTCGCCAGTGGCTGGCCGACGTGACCGCCAAGGGTCACTCCGTGCAGTCGGCATCTGAGATTGTCCTGATGGCCGTCAATGCCGTGATGGAACGGCGGCGCGACCAGGGACCGCCAAAGACCCTGCGCTACTTCCGCAATGCCGTGGCTGAGATGGCCGTGGCCACGCCGACCCGTGCGGCTGCCCGGATGGAAGCGGCCTACCTCGAATACACCAAGGTCGAGATGCGCCATAAGCGCCGGCCGAAGTCCTGGACCGTGTTCCAGCAGGAATGGAGTTCTGCAGCATGAGCGCCGAAATCATACCGTTTCCGCCATCCCTGAACCTGTATCTGGCGCCGATGTATGCCGAGCGCCATTTTCGGGAGGCGCGCCAGCAGATGCTTGAGGCTTTTCACGAGGTCATCAAATCCGGCGGGTATCCCACCAGTCTCCGAGATGAAGCCATGGCAACGTGGAACGCCATGCGCGGACTGATCGACATCGAGGAGATGGAGGCATGAACGAAATCCATTTCCAGCCCGGAGCGGAAATCACGCCCGATGCCCCGGTGAATATCCAAGCCGAAATCGGTGTGATCGGCGGCATCCTGATGAATAATCGCGGCTACGAGCTGGTCTGCGATTTCCTCGAAAAGCGCCATTTCGCCAATTCGGTGAATGGCTGGCTGTATGGCGAGATTGAGAAGGTCATCCAGTCTGGGGTAGAGGCAAACCCGATCACGATGAAGGCGCGGGTTGAAAATGCGCTGGAGTTGGAAGCGGTTGGCGGGTTTCGATACTTGATGGCCGCTGTTCAGTCGCAGCCAGGATGGATGGCATGCCGTGGTTCCGGGCACGCTGTGCGGGATGCATGGCTCCGTCGTCAGCTTCTGGACATTGGCATCATGACCAAATCGCGTGCCCTGTCTGGGGAAGGGGCCGCGCCGGAAGAAATCATCGACGCCATCGAGCAGGAACTGCTTGCGCTCGGGAAAGACCGCGGCGACCAGCGTCTGACTAGCCTCACTTCCGCGATGGATCAGGCCATGGAGGAAGCATCCGCAGCAGCGGCGCGCGGGGATGGCATCATCGGCATGCGCACTGGCTTCCAGAAGCTGGACGAAGAAACCAGCGGCCTTGCTCCGGGGTGCTTCTACCTTCTGGCCGGACGGCCCTCCATGGGGAAAACGGGCATGGGCGTGGGGATTGCCGTTCGTGCGGCCAAGCTTTCCCAGAAGCCGATCCTCTACTGGTCGGGCGAGATGGATGCCAAGTCGATCTCGGCCCGGATCATTTCCGCGCATGCCCAACTGCCTCTGCGCTGGGTTTTGACTGGCACCAAGCCTGGACTTCGCAATCCGGATGGATCGGAAGGTAAGCGCGTGCCGCTCGATAGGCGCGAATGGGATAGGATCTTCATGGCTCGCAAGGCGGCCGAGCAGGTTCCGGTTGTGGTGGATGATCGGCCAGCCATCAGTGTGGCGCAGCTTTATGGCCGCGCTCGGCGCATGGCGCGCTCAAAGGCAGGACTGGGGATGATCGTGGTGGATTACGTCGGGCTGATGCGCGGCACGCCTACGACCCGGAAGCAAGGGAAGTATGCCGAGGTTAGCGAGATCAGCAGCGATCTTCTGGCGCTGGCCAAAAGCCTGAATGTGCCGGTCCTCGGCCTGCAGCAGCTTAACCGCGGAGTAGAGGGACGCGACGACAAGCACCCGACCATGGCCGACCTGCGAGACAGCGGAAATCTGGAACAGGATGCCAGTGGGATATTTCTGCTCTACCGGGATCACTACTACGCCCAGCGCGACCCCGAACCGACCAAGAAGGCCGCCGAAAGCATGGATGCCTTCAGTCAACGTGTTGATGCCTGGCACGAGCGCATTCGCGCATCTGAGGGCAAGGCTGAGATCATCATCGCGAAGAACCGGCAAGGCGACTGTGGGACCGTGCCGATGCTGTTCAACGGGCCGACAACGTGGTTCCGCGATGTGGTCGAAGGCGAGGACAGCGCAGCGTGGTGACTGAGAAAATGGCTGAAAACCAACACGAAAACAGTACCAATCCGCGCGCCGGGGTGGTACTATCCAGCATGGATAATCCCGACGAAATCTGGCCGCACCGCTGCGGCGCCGACTACGTGGCCAACCTCGCGCCGCCGATCGACTGGAACGCGGCTGCTGCGAGATGTCGGGCGCGGTGTGAGCGTGACATGGCTGTTTCCGCTTCGAGGATTGGCGCTGGTGGCGATGTAGCGTCTGAGATGGGAGATTGACCGTGCGAGACGATAAGGGCGCTGTGCGGGCGAATATGGAGAGGTTTTGCGACGGGTGCGCCATTGCTTTCCGCTACGGCTCACCGGTCTCGTTTCTGGTCATCCTCGCCAACCTCGGTGCGCGCTTTGGGCTTGATGCCGCCTTCTGCGCATTTGGGGCGG
Source organism: Komagataeibacter xylinus (assembly GCF_009834365.1). Lineage (NCBI taxonomy): Bacteria > Pseudomonadati > Pseudomonadota > Alphaproteobacteria > Acetobacterales > Acetobacteraceae > Komagataeibacter > Komagataeibacter xylinus. The sequence continues at coordinate 27,959 of NZ_CP041348.1, forward strand.
CTTGTTCGGCTGTGGTCGGTTGTTGGCTTTGGTTGAATTGGATGGCGGGGATCGGAGAGTGATGGATATTTCTGTGATCGATGGGGATGTGGTCCAGAAAGTCGGCCCTCTCATTTCTCGCTTAGGAAGGGCTACCCTGAGGGGTGATCTGTTGGGAACGGGACGAAGTGAAGTTCTCCGCATTGGCAATGAAGCCAATGAAATTGGCGGGTTTCAGGCGATGAAATTTCTTCATGATTTCGCTGCAATGGGTTTTTGCGATCTCGTCGACGAAAAAGGCCTGGATCTAGCAAGTGAAATATTCACGCCAGCCGAAATATCAGTGATTTGGGATGGAATTGGAGAGTGGCGCGCATGATCCGCTTCCTGAAACGCCACGTGTGGCCTTGGGCGGAGATTGAGAGGCTGCGACTAAAGGTAGAGGTGATTAACCTGAAATACGAAATTGCCGTTTCGCAATGTAAAGTTGAGGCAATGCGATGCGACCAATATGAGCTCCCACACGATGAGAGCTGCAGGTTTGTTCGTAATGGCTGACCGCATAGATCATGCGATAGCGTTGAACCTGACTGTGGCCCGACATATAGGCGCAATTTCCACCCGGCTTGCACCTGATGAGTCCGTTTCGTGGGATGCTGTGGCCGAATACATTGCGCATGAAGAGGGATGCACCCTCGATGAGGCGTTCGATATGATGGAACAGGCCCGGCGTGACGGCCTGTTCTCAGGCGGTTACCAGCAATGAAAATCCGCCTCCACCGTAAACTGCAACGCGAAATGGCCGACAGAGGATGGGCCGCCATCGCGATCACCGGCAGCGGGCACATCAGATGGCAGCACAGTAATGGAGCCCTATATTTCTCAAGCGCCACGCCAAGTGACTGGCGGGCGGCGCGGAAAATGCGGGCGGATATGAGGAGATTGGAGGAAAGATGAGCACGCAGGCGCTGGTGATGGCTGATCCTTTCGAATACTGGCTATGGAAATCAGGATGGCTTATTCCTCTGGAATTGTTTGGTGGGGCACTTTTCCTTTGCTGGTTTTTGTTTGTGGCAGTTTCGATCATGAGGGTCCGTCGCCGGATTATGAGAGGTTAAGGGGTGGACATAAAGAACCCTTTCTTGCGCCGCAAGAAAACAGTCTCTGAACTGGAAGGCCTTGTCTGTGAGGCATGGAATGAAGGCATCCGCGACGCCAAGGCGCGCCGGTGCTTCCTGGTCCATAAATGGGGGATATGGGAACCTTTATCCGGTTATGAATATCAATGGCAGACACGCCGCTGTTTGCAATGTGGGAAATTTCAGGACAAGCCCCGATGACCCAGACCATCTCCAAAGAAACCCAGCGAACCCTTAACGCAGTCGTTACGCCCGAACGCCAGCGCCGGTCGGAATGGACATTACAGCAGGGTGCCCCGCGCATTCGCTCCGCAGTCAAGACGCTGCTGAATAGCGAGTATATCGACCAAGATGCAGCCGATGCTGCGGAAAGATGGCTGCGGTCCTACAATCTCGGCAAGAACGACTACGTGGAGTATCCGCCAAATCACACACCGAACACGACCGTCAGGCACGATGCCGTGTCGTGGCAGATGTTACGCGCGGTCTCGTGGCGTGAAGTCGCATTTGTCCGGTCTCACCTTGGGCGACAAGCGCACCAGTTGTTTGAATTGATGTTGGCAGATGAGAAGTCATTCGGGCAGATTGCTGAGATTGTATTCCCCTCTCTCGGTCTTACCACCGGCATCACGCGGTCATCTGCGGCCTGCGCGATGGTGCTGTCCCAACTCCCTGGTGCGTTAAAGGCATATGATCGGTGGGTGAAGAATCAGTCAGACGCAGGTGAAAAAGGGGAATGCTGGCTATCCAAAGAAATGGCTGAAAAATAACACTTGTACTTTTCGAAAGAATGTGATGTTGTGTCATTACATTCGATGAATTGCGTTCAATGGCTGCCGGTTGGCGGCCTTTTTTTTGTTTCGAGGGTGATGTGGACGAGAAGATGAAGGCGGGAAGGCCATCTGGTTTCTCAACTACTGTTGCAGACGAAATTTGCGGAAGGATCATGGATGGGGAAAGCCTTCGCGCTATATGCCAAGACGATCATATGCCGGGTCGAAGAACGGTATTTGAGTGGCTTGACAACGACGCGCATAAGGATTTCCGCGCCAGGTACGCGCACGCACGCGCGCGAGCCGCTGAGGCGTTCGAGGATGAAATTGTTGACGTTGCTCGTGCGGCAACCGCTGAGGATGCCGCTGCCAATCGTCTGCGCGTCGATACCCTGAAATGGGTGATGTCAAAGCGTGCGCCCAAAGTGTATGGCGACAAGGTAACGCAGGAACATACAGGCCCGGATGGTGGCCCCATGCAGGTTAGCGAAATCCGGCGCGTAATAGTGGATGCCCCTAAAGACTGACGATGAAATCTCTCGACATACCAACGGCGCGCGTGTTCGAACCACTACTCGCGCCGCGTAGGTATAAGGGTGCATACGGCGGTCGTGGATCTGGCAAATCGCACTTCTTTGGGGAATGCATAGTAGAGGAGCATTTGCGCATTCCGGGGCACCGGACGGTGTGCATCCGTGAGGTGCAAAAATCCATCGAACGATCATCAAAGCAGTTGATCGTAGACAAGATCAGCAAGTTCAATTTGAACGGCCTGTTTGACGTTCAGGATCAGTTGATAAAAACGCCCGGCGGTGGCCTGATTATCTTTCAGGGCATGCAAAATCATACTGCGGATAGCATCAAGTCCCTTGAGGGGTTTGACCGGGCATGGATTGAGGAAGCGCAGTCGATCAGCGCCTATTCATGGCGCATGCTGCGTCCGACCATGCGAAAGGCCGGTTCGGAAATATGGGCCAGTTGGAACCCGGCCAGCCCGGATGACCCAATAGATGACTTCTTTCGTGGTTCGGGATCTGATCGCCCTGACCTGATCGCTGTTCGGGCGAACTGGTCCGATAACCCGTGGTTTCGCTCTGGCACCCTCCCCACGGAACGCATCGAGGACCAGAGGGCGCGACCGGACGAATATGGGCACATCTGGGAAGGTGATTACGTCAGTATCACGGATGCAATCATATTCAGGAACCGGGTGTCGGTTGAGGACTTCAAAACCCCGGATGGCATGCGGTTTTACTACGGTGTTGACTGGGGATTTGCGAAAGACCCGACGGCGGCGGTGCGTTGCTTTGTGTCGGATGGGTGCCTTTACGTGGATCATGAGGCGGGCGGCGTCGGAATAGAACTGGATGATACTCCCGCTGTCCTGAGCCAGATACCTGGCGCGCTCGATTGGCCGTGGAAGGCAGACGGCGCGAGGCCGGAAACGATCAGTTTTCTTGCCAACAGGTTTGGGTTTCGCATCAGTGCGGCGAAGAAATGGCCGGGAAGCGTCGAGGATGGGGTGGCGCGCCTGAAGTCATTCAAGCGCATTATTGTCCATCCTCGTTGCAAGCGGGTGGCAGAAGAGTTCAGGAAATATTCCTACAAGGTGGACAAGAGGACTGAGGAAGTCCTTCCTGTCATTGCCGATGCGTGGAACCACTGGATAGACGCCCTACGCTATGCGCTGGACGGGGTGATCCAGAACAGGCGCACCGTTCCGGTTTTCAGTTCAGCAGACAACGACCAGATTTAGGCAACAAATGTTCTTCAGGCGTAAGAAAGAAGCGGCTCCCGTGCCTGCACGGGTTGAGCCTGTGCTTGCGCGCGCCCATCGCAATCCTATGGTCATGCGGGACACGGACTGGCGTGAGGTAGACCGCAGGCCCGTCGCGTCTCTGGAAATCGCAAAGCCCTATCAGCCAATCCCCGGCGTCATCCCTGACGGTCAGGTTCTGGCGATGGATAGCGCGTATGGTCCTGGTGTTGCCCAATCGATCAACAATGCCATTGCCGATGGTGTGGTATTCCTTGGCTATCCGCGACTGGCGGAAATGTGGTCCCAGCGCGTTGAATACCGGCATATCGTCGGCACCCTGTCTGAGGAAACCACGCGCGAATGGATCGAGTTCCACGGCCCGAGCGACGAGGCGAAGAAAGAGCGCATCGAGCAGCTTGAAGCGGAGTTTGTTCGGCTCAAAGTGCGTGAACACTTCAAGATGTTGTCGGATCTGGATGGTGCTTTTGGCATCGGGCAACTGTTCCTCAACACAGGATTGCCGCGCCTGTCCGACGATCTGGCGACGCCGCTCCTTCTCACGCCGGAGACATTCCCCAAGGGCAGCCTAAAGGAAATTGTTCCTATAGAGCCGATCTGGACCAGCCCGAACGAATACAATTCGGAAAACCCCCTGCAACTTGATTTCTACCGGCCCACAAAATGGTGGGTGATGGGGGCGACCGTCCATCATACGCGACTGTTGCGGTTCGTGTCGCGTGAGCCGAGCCAGATCCTCGCGCCGACCTATAATTTCGGCGGCGTGCCCCTGATCCAGCTTGCCAAGCCCTACGTCGATAATTGGGTGCGCACACGTCAGTCCGTCAGCGACCTCATCAACGGCTGTTCGATTGTCAGCCTCAGAACCGACATGGTGGCCGTGTACGAAAATGCGGGCATTGGTGGCCTTATTGACCGGGTCCAGAACTTCATCAAGTTCCGCGATAACCGTGGCGTGTTCCTGTCCGACAAGGAGAGCGAAGAACTCCAGATCCTGTCAGCGCAATTGGCTGGCCTCGACAAGCTCCAAAATCAGGCGCTTGAGCAGATTTGCGTGGTTGCGCAGATGCCACTGGTCAAGTTCTCGGGCATATCCCCGTCAGGCTTGAACGCATCATCAGAGGGCGAAATTCGCGTCTGGTATGACCGTGTGGCGGCCTATCAGGAGGCGTTTTTCCGACCCGGCCTCACGCATGTCATGCACGCGGCCATGCTGAACATATGGGGCGAGATCGATAAGGATATCGATTTCAGGTTCATCCCCCTGTGGCAGCTGGATGAAGCCGCGAAGGTCGCGATCGCAAAGGCGCTCGCTGACACGCGTGCCGTCTACGAGGAAATGGGCGCGGTCAATAACGACGAGGTGCGTTCTTCCCTGCGCACAGATGAAGATGGGTTGTTCGATGGGGCCGATCTTGGTGGCCCCGGATATGAGCCCATGGACCATGAAGTGCCACAATCTGAAGGTGGCGCGCTCCGTAGCACGTCATTTATCGACAAAAATGGTATCTGATGCCCCCCAAGCCGAAAACATTGAAGCCCATCCGGCCCAATGCCGGTGTGGGGAAAGCCTATGAACGCGACCTTATCGCGCTGATAGACGAGATGGAGCGCGCCATCAGATCACAGTTGCGCACTAGGTATCGAAAGGTCGAGGGCCGCATAACGCAGGACGCAAGCCCGGCGGCAGAATTGCAGAGTCTGATGGACAAGCTGACCGAACGTTGGCGGTCGCGGTTCGATGAGCTTGCCGAAAGCCTCGCACCACGGTTCGTGGACAAGGCCACGGCCAGTATCGATCGGACCTACAAGCGGGAACTGGACCGGGCCGCAGGGTTCACGATCCAGTTCCGTCCGACCGAGGGCGTAACCGATGCGATGAAGGCATGCGTCAATGAAAACGTATTGCTTATCAAGAGCATCGGTGAGCATCACCTGAGCGAAGTGAACCAGATGGTGATGCGCGCCGTGGCGCATGGCGGTGATCTGGGGGAACTGACAGATGGCCTGCAACAGCGTTTCGGCATCACTCGCCGACGGGCCGCGAACATCGCCCGCGACCAGAACGCCAAGGTGACAAGCGCCATCAACAAGCAGCGCCAGATTGAAACGGGGCTGTTTGAGTCGGAATGGGTTCACTCGGCAGGCGGAAAACATCCGCGCGAAAGCCATGTGGAGGCTGGGCGCAAGCGCCTGCGTTTCGATGTGCGCGAAGGTGCGCTGATTGACGGTGAACGCATATGGCCGGGGCAACTGCCGAATTGCAGATGCTCAAGCCGGGTAATCCTTCGAGGGTTCAACGATAAATGACCAACATCCTCGCCTATGACCGCATGGGGACCGTCCGCACGACTGACGTGGAAGGGCGGCTTCGCGTCGCCAAGACACCGATCAGCAAGGCGAACATCTGCCCGTATATGGGAAGGGAAATCCCGGAAGGGCAGAAGCTGGGCCTTGACCCTGAACGAATATACCAGATGTTGCGCGATCCTGACGAACTGAAAAAGGCCGCGCCGAGCTTTAATGGCCTCCCTGTTCTTGAGGAGCACTTTCATGTCACGGCAGCAAATCCGCGCCGTGATCTGGTGGTGGGCACGACGGGGAATGAAGCCGCGTTCGACGCGCCTTATCTGATGAACAGCCTTGTGGTGTGGGACGGTGAAGCCATCAGCCGGATCAAGACCGGCGAACAGCGCGAGCTGTCCAGTGCCTATCGCTACACGGCTGACATGACCCCCGGTGAATACGAGGGGCAGAAATACGACGGCGTGATGCGCGACATTGTCGGCTCTCACGTGGCAGTCGTTCCCACAGGACGCGCCGGACCTGACGTTCTGGTTGCAGACTCCCAAATGGAAAACACGAACATGAAGTATATCCCCCGCGCTTCGCGGCGTGCGATGTTCGCAAAGCTGCGCCCGTTTCTGGCGCAGGATGCCGATATCGACGCCGCCAAGAAGGCGCTTGATTGCGATGAAATGGGCAAGGATGACGCGTGCGATACGCTACGCAACCTGCTCGGTGGACGCGTTCCTGATGAAATCATGGATCAGGTTCTTTCCCTGTTCGAAAATGCGGCCACTGGTGGCGCGCTGAACACGGCACAGGATTCCGACGAGGCAGAGCGGCGCGAAAAGCTGCGCGCGGCTGGCCTGTCCGATGATGAAATCGACAAGGTCATCGCCTCCCTTGCCGATGTGGCCGAGGACGATGATGACGACTTCGCCGAAATGGCGGAGAAGATGCGCAAGGCCGGGATGTCGGAAGAAGATATCGAGGCCTGCCGCGCCCTCTGTGAGCCTCAGGCCGCGCAGGACGATGAGCAGACCGAAGCGGACCGCGAGCGTGAGGCTGCGGGCGCGAGCGAGGCCGACCGGGCGCGTGCGGAACGTGACCGCAAGGACCGCCGTGATGAGGCGGAAGGTGCACGTCGCGCCGATGAAGAGCGTGCGGAGCGTGAGCGGCGCGACCGCGAGCGTGAATCCGCCGGGGCCAAGGCCGCGATGGACGCCGCCATCAGCAAGGCGAAGTCAGATGCCGTGGCGGAAACGATGGCCGCTATGCGGGATCTGCACACCGCGCAGGACGCCGTGAAGCCGTTCGTGGGCACCGTGGCGATGGACAGCGCCGAAGGCGTCTACCGCTTCACCCTGCGCCAGCTTGGCTATGACCTGTCCGGCATCCCTGCGACCGCATACCGCGCCATGTTCGATCAGCACGCGCGTCGCGCCGATAGCGCCAAGCGCCCGACCATCGCGGCGGACAGCAAGGCCGGTCTTGGGCTGCTGGACAAGTTCCCCGGCCTCAAGGCCGTGAAGATCAAGGGATAATCACATGCCTTTCCAGAATCAGGTTTATCAGGAACCCGCATATGGCGTTCCGGGCACGTATGCCTCCAACAACCCGTCGGCCAGCGTGCTGGCGGGTGAGGGCGCGCTTGTCGCGGGCACCGGCGGATGCACGATCGCGGCGTTCGGGTGGATTCAGGGGGACGGTCAGACCGTCCTGAACACACCTCCCGGCACCAGCGTTGGCAGCGGGGCGACTGCGACCGCAACCCTCGGAACCGAGACGACCTATACCGTTTCGGCTCTGGCCGTGAACGCGGCGGGCACGGGATATGCCACGGGCGATACCGTCACATTTACCGGCGGCACGGCGACCGTTTCGGCCATTGGGACCAGCGGCGCAGTCACGGCGGTCACGCTCAAGACTTCCCCGGCCCAGACCACAGACCCGGCGGCAACCGGCGTTGCGACCACGACCAGCGGAAGCGGAACGGGCCTGACGCTGGATGTGACGGCGACCCCCGGCACATCGTCCAGCGGCGTTGTGGCATCTGTTACCGTGTCGGCGGGCGGGTCGGGCTATACCGCCGTTCCCACCGTGACCATTTCGGGTGGCGGCGGCACGGGTGCCACAGCCACGGCCACGATCTACGGGGGTGCCGTGACCGGCGTGACCGTGACCGATGGCGGTTCGGGTTACACATCCGCCCCGACCGTGACCATCACGCAGGAGGCTGCAACTCCAGGCGCTCCCGATGGCTTCGTGTTCAATGATCGCAGCGCGTGGATCTCCGACATCTACGACGAAGCGACCATGGTCATGCCGCAGGGCTACATGCTCGATCTCAAGGCGCAGGGCGATTATTTCGCCGTATCCACAACCGCATCCACGCGCGGCCAGAAGGTCTTTGCCTCCACCACGGATGGCACGATCAGCACGGCGGCTGCAGGAAGCACGGTTTCCGGCGCCATTGAGACCGAATTTTACGTCGCAATCGGCGGCAATGCCGGTGAGACGATCACCATCAGCACGTGGGATCACAACTGATGCCTTTTGAAACCGAATTCGCGCTCCTTGCCGAGCGCGGTTTTGTCATGCCTGAGGGCAAGCACATCCTGCCGAGCGACGACGTTATCGCATCCGACCGGCTGGCGATGGATGCCGCCCCGACCCTGTCCACCACTGCCAACGCCGGTATCCCGGCCTTCATGGCGACCTACGCTGACCCCAAGCTGATCAACGTCGTGTTCTCCCCCATGCGGGGCGCGGAACTGAACGGAGAGAGCAAGAAGGGGGATTGGGCCACGCCGACCGCGATCTTCCCGATGATCGAAAGCACGGGTCGCGTTGCCAGCTATGGCGACTGGAACAACAACGGCGTTGTTGACCTGAACGCCAACTTCCCTGACCGGCAGTCCTATCACTATCAGGCGTTCGCGCGATGGGGTGAGCGAGAGGTCGAAATGGCGGGGGCGGCCCGCATTTCGTGGGTGGCCGGTCTGCGTCAGGCTGCTGCCCTGAAGCTGAACAAGTTTCAGAACCAGTCCTACTTCTATGGCGTGAAGGGGCTGCGCAATTACGGATACCTGAACGACCCGCGCCTGCCCGCGTCGGAAGTGGCAGCGGCCAAGACGGCTGGCGGAACGTCATGGAACAAGGGCACGCCAGAGGAAATCACGGATGACGTGATCAACCTCATCAATCAGCTTCGCTCGCAGTCCGCCGGTTACGTGGATACGGATTCCGAAATCACCATCGGGCTTTCCCCCACGCGAGCTGGCATCATGACCAAGCCGAACATGTACGGCCTGTCGGCATGGGACCAGCTCAAGAAGCAGTATCCGAACCTGCGCTTCGTTCAGGCTATCGAGTTTGGCGACGCGGCGGGCATGACCGTGCAGTCCATGATCGCCATCGCCAAGGAGATCGAGGGCCAGCAGGTTGCTGAAGCAGCGTTCACCGAAAAGCTGCGCACTCACTCCGTGGTCGTGAAGGCTTCGGGCTGGGAACAGAAGATGTCTCAGGGCACCTGGGGCGCAATCATCTACATGCCGCTGGGCGTGGCAACCATGACGGGGATCTGATCCATGACCATTGCAAACCCCGTCACGGTCGGCTGCAAGCTGCCCAACGGCCTCGTGCTGCGTTCCGGCGAGCATAAGGTAGTGCTGTCCGGTGCCAATTCCTCTCGCGTGATCGGCGGTTACGGGCTGACTTCCGTGCCGTCCGACCTGTGGGAAGATTGGGCGAAGCGCCACGCTGATACCCCGTTCATCAAGAAGCGCATCGTGTTCGCTCAGGCCACCCCGGCCAAGGCAGAGGGGCAGGCAAAGGAACAGGAGGGCGTACGCACGGGTCTGGAACCTCTGGACCCGGACAACGAAAAGGGCGGCATCAGCAAGCTGTGAGGGCAACATGGCGGTAGCGACGTTCGATTATGCCACATGGTCGGCGCGCTACCCCGACCTTGCGGCGAAGGTTCCTGAAACGCTGGCTGACCTGTATTTCGGTGAGGCCCAGCTTTATCTGGACAATACCGAGTGCAGCCCCGTGCGTAACATCATGCAGCGAACGATGCTGCTCTATATGCTGGTGGCGCACATCGCATACCTGAACCTGCCGACAACCAGCGGGGGGAACGGGGCGGGGATGGTGGGGCGTGTGTCGAACGCCACGCGCGGTTCCGTCTCTATTGGCACGGACATGGGCGCGCAGCCCGGTTCGGCTCAGTGGTTTCTGCAAACCCAATACGGTGCCGCGTTCTGGCAGGCCACGATATGGCTACGCACGGCGCGGTATGTCCACATCCCACGGGTTCAGAGGCAGACATGGCCGTAAACTTCAATGGTGGTTCGAAACTGAAGGCGGCGCTGGAAAAGCTGTCGCAGAAGGTGAAGGACGGGGGGCATGTGAGGGTTGGCTTCCTTGAGGGTAAGTCATACCCGGACGGAACGCCTGTTGCGCAGGTGGCCGCGTGGAATGAGTTCGGAACTAAAACGGCACCTCCCCGCCCATTTATGAGAAACACAATATCTGCTCATTCTGAGCAATGGGGGGATGCGCTATCGGCGGCCTTGAAGAGCACGGATTACGACGCGAAAAAATCGCTTGAAGTCGTGGGAATGGTTATTGAGGGGCAGATTCGCGACGAGATTTCGAACCTTAACGACCCTCCCAATGCCCCCCTGACCAACCTGCTGAAGGATCGTTTCCCAAGGGGGGATTATTCAACTGAAGATTTCCTTCAGGCGGTTCACGACCTGAAAAATGGCGAGACAGCGCCCGAAGGAAAGCCTCTGGTCTGGTCGGGCCTCATGAGGCAGGACGTATCTCACGAAGTCAAGGACGGCCCCGATGAGTCTTAACATCTTCGGTGCCGCCGGTAACGTCTGTCAGGCCGTCAACCCGCATATCACCATCCCGATCCGGTTCAGCACTGGAAGCACGGATAATGCCGATGGTTCACCCAATCCGACCTACTCAACCGCGTCTGTCGAAGTCGAGGTTCAGGCGGTCAGTTCGGAAGACCTGAAGCAGATTGAGAACATCAATCAGCAGGCTGACATGCGCTCTGTTTATGTGTTCGGGGTGCTGAACGCACTGAACAGGCCGCTACAGATCGGCGGCGATATCCTGACATTCTACGGGTCGGACTGGCTCGTAACCCAGCAGCTTGAAGAATGGGGCGACGGCGAATGGACGAAAGTTCTGGTGACGCGGCAGATTACTACGTCATAAGCCCTACCGAAAGCGAGATCTACACAGCCATGCGTGCGTGGCTTCTGGAAATCCTGCCGTCTGGCATGCGGGTCATTCAGGGGCAGCAGAACCGTCAGGCCGCCCCGCGTGACCCCTTTGCGGTCATGACCATTATCGGGCGTGAGCGGATTGCCACCAACGGCTGGACCTATGACGGGACCAGCACCCGGACAGTGACGGAACAGGTCCGCATCACGATGCAGATCAGCCTGTTCGGACCGGCATCCAGCAACCAGATGCAGCTTGTAACGGCCCTGTGGCGCGACATGCAGGCGGTTGACTATTTCCGCAGCCAGTCCGTTCCTGTTTGTCCCCTGACCACATCAACCACCCGGCAGCTCGGCTTTATCACCGGCGAACGCCAGTATGAGGACTGCTGGTCTGTCGATCTGTCCATGCAGGTCAACCTGACCGTCAAAATCCCCCAGACGTTCTCAGGCCAAATCCCATCAATAGAATTGAACGAGGCCACCCTGGGCACTCGCACAACGGAGTAATTTAATGGCATCCATCCCCATTTCCCAGGTGGTAAAGGTCACGCCCGGCGTGCTCGCTGCCGGGTCTGGCCTGAATGAACTGTCTGCCCTGTTCGTCACTTCCGCATCGCCTGCGCTGACTGCCGGTTCGGTCCAGTCGTTTACATCCGCAAGCGATGTGGGGACGGAATTCGGCACCACGTCCGCGCTGTATAAGATGGCCGAGGTCTATTTCTCCGGATACGAAACGGCAGTCATGACGCCCGGAACGCTGTATGTTGGGGCAATCAACTCGGCTGGCTCCGGGGCATCCGCCACGGCTGTCCTCGGCGCCACCAGCACCTATACCGTTTCTGCTGCTTCGGTCGATGCGGCAGGCACCGGATATGCCACGGGCGATACCGTCACATTTACCGGCGGCACGGCGACCGTTTCGGCCGTCGGGACCGGCGGGTCCGTTAGCGCACTGACGCTCGGCACGACCACGGCGCAGGTCACAGATCCTGCAGGAATCGGACTGGCCACCACAACCAGCGGCAGCGGTACGGGCCTTACGGTTACGACCACCTCGACTGCGGCAAGCGCTTCGAACGGAACCGTGGCTTCAATCTCGGTTTCCTCTGGCGGTTCCGGTTACGCGACAGCCCCGACCGTAACGCTGTCCGGTGGCGGCGGAACGGGGGCAACAGCTACCGCGTCCGTCTCTGGTGGCGTCGTGACCGCCTTCACCGTCACCAATGCCGGTTCTGGCTACACATCAGCCCCGACCGTAACACTGACCCCTGCCAGCGTGACGGATATCGGCACCCAGCTTGATACCCTGCGCGCGGCAGAAGGCGGCTGGAACGGGCTGGCGTTTGACACTGAACTGTCCGCCGATGACAAGGAGGCGGCTGCGCAGTGGGTCGGAACGCAGAATGACCAGGTGTTTGCCGCCATCGTGGACAGCGACAGCAGCGCCACGACCAACGATAGCCAGACTGCATTCGGGGTTTGGCTGGGCAACCAGTCCATCAACGGCGTTACAGCGATCTATTCCACATCCGTTCTGCCGGGCGCGTTGGCCATGGCATGGATGGCTTCCCTGTCTTTTGATACGGCAGACGGACGGCAGACGCTGGCATTTGTCGAAGACGCTTCTGGCCTGATTTCCGCTGACGTGACAGATGGCGCTACGGCATCGACCCTGATTACGAACGGATATTCGTTCTATGGGCAGTATGCCAACGGGGCCAGTCAGTTCATCTTCATGCGGCCCGGCCAGGTATCGGGCAAGTTCCTGTGGGCAGACAGCTTCGTCAACCAGATCTGGCTCAATTCCAATCTGACCAGCGACCTGATCAACCTGCTGCTGACCACGGGCAATATCCCCTACAATACCGAGGGTGATACGCTGGTTGAGGCTGCCGTGAAGGATACCATCACACAGGCCATTTCCTTCGGCATGATCCGATCGGGCGTCAACCTGACTACCCTGCAAAAGCAGCAGATCAACAATGCCGCCGGGGTCACGACCGCAGCGGATAATGTGGTCAACTACGGGTATTACCTTAAGCCGGGTATCAGCACCGCTGCCGCGTCCTATCGCGTGGCCCGCACCACCCCACCCGCGCAACTCTGGTATTCCGACGGCCAGAGCGTGCAGTCCATCAACCTGAACAGCATTGAGGTGCAGTAAGCATGGCTGATCTTGATATCACGGCGGCCAATAGCATCTTTGTGATAACCGTCACATCGCTGCTTCAGGCCCCCGTCCGGCTGGAAAACTACGCAGCGGACCGCGCTTGGGATGCGCCGGAACTGGAAATGGCCGAAACCGAGATGTCCATTGACGGATATCTCAATGCGGGCTGGGTTCCCAACCCGGTTGACCAGACCGTATCCCTGTCCGCAGCCAGTTCCAGCGTCCCGGTGTTTGAGGCGATCATCGCGGCCCAGCAGACTGCACGCTCCCTCTATCGCATCGGCGGTGAAATCACGCTGACCAGCACGGGGCGCAAATACACCATGGTCAATGGCCTTCTGCGCGCCGCCAGTGTGCTGCCCGCCGCCGGGCGTGTGCTGGAAACCCGGACATTCGCCATCCGCTGGCAGTCCGTAACTGCGGCAGGGGTGTGATATGGCCCGCAAGGAAGTGACGGTCACGTGCCCGCATGAGGGCGCGGACAAAGGCAAGCGGTTCATCATTACCCGCATGTCCGCCGTGGATGCCGACCGCTGGGGGCGTCATTGCCTTCAGGCGGCAGCGGCATCTGGTGGCGATATTCCCGGCGTGGTTCAGGGCGGCGGGGTCGCTGCCGTCGCGGCGGCGGGCATCGGCATCTTCGCCGCCATGGACCCGGACCGCATGGACGCGCTGATTGACCGGCTCATGCAGTGCATCGAAATGCAGCCCGATCCGGGGAACCCGGCCACGCGCCTGAACTGGGCCATCGCGCAGACCCAGATTGAGGAAATCCCCACCATTGGGTGGCTTCAGTCTGAGGCATTCAAGTTGCATGTGGATTTTTTCAAGGGCGCAGGCCGCTTGTTCTCCCTCATATCCCTGATGCTGGGGATGGAAGAAAGCGACCCTGTGCCCGCGTCCGAAACCTAGACGAACGGCACGCTGCCGTCATCATGGAGGGGATGGCAACCCTTCATGAACTACAGACCATATACGACAGCGAGGACTTTGAGGACTTGCTTGAGGCCGCGATTGTGAAAAGGTTCAATGGATAATGGCCACCGTCATTGACGCACTCGTTGTCACGCTCGGCCTTGACCCCAAAGGGGTGAAGAAAGGACAGAAGGAAGCCGACACTTCATTCAGCAAGGTGAAGACTTCTGCCCAGAATATGGGCAAAGGGGTTGACGCCGCCGCCACCAGCGGCGCACAGGCCCTACGAACCATGTCGCGTGAGGCGCTTTCGTTCTTCGCAGTGCTGACGGCGGGCAAGAGCCTGAAGGCCTTTGTGCAGGACAATACCCGCTCCAACGTAGCGCTGGGCAACATGTCGCGCAATCTGGGTGTGTCGGCCCAGTCCCTTGGCGCATGGCAGAAGGTGGCGCAGTCCTTCGGCGGCACGGCAGAAGATGTGTCTGGCTCAATGCAGTCCCTCGTGTCGCAGTTCCAGACCGTTGAGGGGAGGACAAATCTGGGGATGACGTTTGGCCAGATGGGGGTGAGGCTACAGGGCGCCAATGGCCAGTTGCGCAACATGAATGAGATGCTGCCTGATCTGGCTCGCGCGGCACAGCGTCTTGGCCCGCAGATGTTCTCTGCTCTCGGTTCTCAGGCCGGGCTGTCGCAGGGCTTCATCAATATGCTGGAGCAGGGGCCGGAAAAAATCGAGGCCATGTATGCTGCCCTGAAAAAGTATGCCCCCACCAAGGCGGATACGCAGGCATCTGGCCAGTTGATGATGGACTGGACCAAGCTGACGGCACAGTCCGAGGCGTTTGGCCGCACCATCATGACCAGCCTGACGCCTGAACTGCATGACATGATGCAGTGGGTGTCCAGCATGATAGACCAGAACCAAGGGTGGATCAGGCAGGATATTCCCAAGTACGCCAAGGAAATTGGGGACGGGATAAAGTCTATTGACTGGAAGACTGTCGGCGCGGATATCAAAGCTCTGTGGGATTATCTGCGCTCCATCGACTGGAAAGCGGTGGGGGACGGCATTAAGAGTTTTGCATCTGGTGCCAATACCGCCGCTCAGGCCGTGGGCGGATGGTCGGAAGCGGTTCGTATTCTGTTTGATCTCTGGTTGGGCGCTCAATTCATTCGGGTCATTGCCGCCGTTCGTAAACTGGCGGTTGCTACAGGCGTAGGCATGTCTGGCGCGCAAAAACTGATGGGTATCTCTCCAGGTGGCGCGCTGGCTGGTGCCGCTGCCTTCGCAGGTTATGAAGGATACGAGGCATATAAGGAAATCAGCCACAATGCATCCGATGAAGGAAAGATGCAGAACCGGCGCGATATCTACAATCGTCATGACCGATATTATTCAGCCAACCGCTACTCTCAGCTTGAACAAAATCAGATTCAACATGCCCTTTACGGATACGGCGTAGGCTCGCTTCATCGAGACCCGCGGGATGTCGCAGCCATGCTGGCTCAATTCAAGGCAGAAAGCGGATTCAATACGCAGGCCATTGGTGACAATGGATCTGCGATAGGCATGGCTCAGTGGCATAGCGACCGAGAAAAATGGATTGAGCAGCAGGCTGGGAAGTCAATAACGGACATGTCCCCCCAGGAACAGATGAAGTGGGCGTTCGCTGAGTTGGATAAGCGCAGGCAATCCAATATGGGGAACGATCTGACAGCGGCGCAGCGTGCCAGAATACTGACGGCAAAATACGAAACGCCCGCAGATATTCCTGGGCAGTCCTATGCCCGCGCAACTATGGCCGCTCGAATTTATGCCGGCGAAACAGGAAAGGCTATTGAAGCTGTCGCGCAGGAAAATGCAAAAGCTCTTGTTGCCTCAACCGCTGAAAGCATACGGGCTGCACAGGATAATTCCACATCAAACAGCACTGTGAACAACAGCAATTCCCACATCACGGGAACCTACAACATCACCGTGAATGGGGCTGATCCCGCGCCGATAAAACAGGCCGTCATGGACAGCCACAGCAACCTTGCCCGACAGGCAAACGGCGCATTCCCGGCATAGGAAACCCAAATGGTCATGACGCTGGTAGCCCAGCCCACAACGGCAAATGTCGGAACGGGGGCGGGCGTTCCCAAACTGTGGTCAACGGTCATGTCGGATGCCGAGGCGGTGGCGTCCGTCGAACTGGACACCCTGCTGCAAAGCTATCTGGTCAGCAATGCTGCCACGCAGTGGGGGCTGTTCAACACCTACAGCAAGCCGGTGCTGACGGCGGCGCGAGTGCGGGCGATTGATATCCGGTCACAGTATCGCAAGTCCGATGCCCCGCAGGAGAACGGCGGCTTCATGTCCTATAACAAGGTCAAGATGCCCCGACAGGTGATGCTTGAGGTGCTGTGCGATGGCACCGCTATGAGTTACGGCAACGTAAGCGCCATCACCAGCCTTCTGGCTGTGGCAGGCATAGGTGGCACGACGCAGGGCGTGACCGTGCGCAAGCAGTTCCTGGCGGCGCTGGACTCTCTTGTCGCGGACCTGAACACCTATCTGGTGGTTACGCCAGAGGCTACATACTCGAATATGAATGTGATCGGCTATGCGATCAGGCGCGAAACACATCGCGGCGTAACCATGGTCCGCGCGGAAATCATGCTTGAGGAAGTCCGGTTGCAGCACAGCAAGTCTGTCTCTGTCACCAGCCCTTCACAGCCGTCCGGCGCCAGCCAGACAAACGGCGGCAATGTGCAGTCACAAAGCCTGACATCCACGCAGACGGACACTTACGCCAGCGGGACCACCACATCATGACCGATGCCGTTACAATTCCCGTCAGCGCGGTGGCAAGCCAGACCCTGACTGTGCCGCTGTCCAGCCACACGGCCAAGCTGAACCTGTACCAGCTTGATACTGGCCTGTTCATGGATATCTATCTGGATGGTACCCTGATCATGGCAGGCGTGCTATGTCAGGACCGGACATGGATCATCCGCAAGGCATATTACGGCTTTCCCGGCGATCTGGTCTTTATAGATAGCCAAGGCACTGAAGACCCGTATTATAGCGGCCTGAACGATCGGTGGTGTCTGTATTATCAGGAGGGTCAAAATGTCTGACAGCAGCTTTACACGCAAGCGCCTGCGGGTGAAGTTCCTGATCAAAGGGAATACAGAAGATTCCACCCTGACCCTGACAGACCTGCGCGTAGCCTGCCAGGTTGCCAATGCAGGGCTTGAGGGCGGGGTGATGTGCTCCCTGCGCATAGAGGGCGTAAACATCAACCACATGAATCGCCTGTCCATGGTTCAGGCTGGCGTGGTGGCCCAGAACGCAAACACCGTTACGGTGGAGGCGTGTGATACTGGTGACGATGTATGGCAGATGGTGTTTTCCGGTGGCGTGGTCGGGGCGTTTGCAGATTTCAACAGTACTCCGAACACCGCTTTTATGGTCACGGCCCAGAGCATGGCGCAGCCATCCGCCATGCCGATCACGCCAACGGCCTTCAAGGGCAGCGTGGCGGTGGCCGATATCATGAAAGCGATAGCCGAGAAAGTCGGCCTGTCATTTCAGAACAACGGCGTGACGGCAGTCATGAACGGCAGTGTCACGCTGAATGGATCTGGCGCGGACCAGATTCAGGCCATCGCACAGGCTGCGCAGATAACCTATATCGTCGCCACGAATGTCCTGAGCATCTGGCCTGCAACCGGCCCGACCAGCACGACCGCGCAGGTCACGATTTCATCCGAAACTGGCATGATAGGTTACCCGGCCTATGCGCAGTATGGCGTAACGCTGCGCACGCTGTTCAACAGCGCCATAGGCTTTCAAAGCGTTCTGAAGCTGGAAAGCGAATATGCCCCGGCTGCATGGGTTAACGAAATGGGGCAGCTTAACCAGTTGGGCGGGAATAACATCTTCCCGGCATCGAATGGCATATGGGTAGCCTACCGCGTGCAGCACGACCTGCAATCTGAAATCCCCGGCGGGGAATGGACCACCTACATCGAGGCGCAACGTCAGGATCTTGCAAAGGGGACGGTATTTGCCCGATAACACATACATAGGAACGAACCGGCCCGAGGACGCGGGCTGCACGTTCAACGTGTTCAACGCCATGATCCGTCGCGTAATGGGGCGGATGGGCGCGAACCTGCCGGTCAAGGTGCTGGCGGTTAATGGCGTTGGCCTGAACCCGGTCGGGTTTGTCGATGTTCAGCCGCTTGTGCATCAGGTTGATGGGGCAGGAAAGCCGACCCCGCGTGGCGTGATCTATGATGTGCCCTACATCCGCATGCAGGGCGGCAGCCGGGCCATCATCTGTGACCCGCAGGTGGGTGATATCGGGTATGCCATTGTGTCGGGTCGAGACATATCCAACGTCAAGACCAATCGGGCGGCGTCGGTTCCAGGGTCATACCGACACCATGACGTGTCAGACGCCGTGTATGTGGGCGGCCTGCTGAACGCCGCGCCGACCGAATATATCGGCTGGGTGGATGATGACGTGCATGTCCACACGGCTGGGAAGTTCATTGTGGACGCCGCCAGCATGCAGGTGAATTGCGCCATAACCACAACCAGCGATATCACGGCGCAGGGCACCGTTACAGGTCAGACGGACGTGAAGGCCGCGGGCATTTCCGGCAAGGGCCACACACACCCGGTCACAGACGCGCCGGGAACGACAGGAGCACCAGAGTGAAGAAGATCGAACCATTCACCGTCGATGTGTCGCTCAGCCTGCACCCAGATATTATGGGCTGCTTTTTATCAAGGGCTTGAGTCTACTTTACTGCTTATTGACTGTGCCTGCTTGTCCTGCATATCGGTTAGGTATGCACCGACAGCTACGCATGCTGCGATTGATAAGCAGCCGATAAAAATTAGCCCAGAACGGTTAGAGCGATTAGAAGCGAGTCCGATCTGAAGAATCTCAACTCCTTTCATTACAAGGTAGAATGATAGAAGCCATGTAATTATCTGCAACATACCCGGCATAGATTTAACCTTTCAGTCTGAAATTTTTGTTCGTTTATTTTTTAAACCCATAACCTCAACTCTATATTTAAATACACTAAGAAGATGATCATCTATTCCGGATAGTTCATCCGAGCCAAATTCACCTCCAAATTCTTCACCAAAGTCAAACGTATATTTGGGACCCTTATCTTCATAAAAATCGAACAAACGTCCTGCCCGCTCTTTCCGGTAGAATACCACAAACTTTCCTTTGTAGTCTTTATATTCAATGCCGGTTATAGCATCGAATAATTCGTCACTATCCGCCAAGAACGCGAGCCGCCGTTTGGCATACTCATAAACTTCCAACTCGGTTTCTGTCGTGATAATACCATCTGCGGGTTTTGCATCGGGATCTACCTTCGGGACATCGACAACCAAAACCGGCTTGTCAGCTTCCTTGTCCTTTACCGGGAGGTCTAGTCTTTGGAGAATGCGAAGGTTCACGAACTCAGCGAAGGCGCTTTTTGTCAGGTCCGTATACTCGGCAACTGCCTTGGCGCGAATATGCTTGAGGCCAATGCTTTGCAGCAAAAGGCGCACAAACGCCTCACTAGGTGATGCTGCAAGATCCTCGATTTGCTGAACGAGATTTTGGAAAACAAGCTTGCGTTTGGCTTCTGCCCCGATGTTTTCAGGGTCGAAGTTAGACTTTTGAAGACTTTTTAACCCGTCAACAACGGAGTCCTCAATCTTCCCTTTTGCAATCTCCCGAAGGTCAAATGATAGAAAGGCAGTCGGGTCCATCATATTTGGCTCATCTGAGTCTGCATAGAACTCATAAACTAGGCCATCAGTGATAACTCCCATTTTTACTGTGTGGGCTGCATTAAAATATGACTTTAACTGTCCTCTGTCATCTTTCAATGGCGCACCTAGAGCCTTGCATTCGATTGCAATTACTGGCTGTCCTTCACGAAGGACAGCATAGTCAACTCTATTTTTGTATTTTTCTGAAAAATCTGCGTGATGTTCCGGGCATACTTCGTCCGGATTCATGATGTCATATCCCAAGAACTGCAAAAATGGCAGGACAAGGAACATTTTGGTAGCTTCTTCATTGCTGCAACGCGGAGCGAGGGTAACCATGCGCTCTGAAAATGCTTTAAACTTTTGCCGGAAATCGTCTGACATAATCCATCTTTCATAAATTTTTTAAAAGTTACGGATTGTGGCGATTTTATGGAAATATTTTCAGAAAATTACAGTTATTTATTTAATTAATAAACGTCTCATTTTTCCCGAGCGCACTTCTGCGCATCCTTCGCCCTCTCAAGGGCCTCAAGCGCGATCTTCTTAATCTCTGCCAGTTCGCTATCCCGCGTGGCGATTTCCTTCTGATAGCCGTCGCGCATGAACTCGATCATCCAGACGAGTTCGGCGTTTACGGACCTGCCGTTTCGGGCAGCCTGCTCCTCCACCCATTCCTTTAGGTCTGGGGGTAGACGGAAGTGGATCATGGGAGGTCGAATCGTCATGGTATCAAATTAGATACATTGGTTATTGACGGCAATGCTAACCATAGGTATACAGTGGTTACAGAGCGAAGAGAGGGAGTTCATGAAACAGAGAGACCCGCAAATTCATGTCCGCGTCCCACAGTCCATGAAGGACGCATTGGAAGCAAACGCAAAGGCAAACTGCCGATCCGTCAATTCAGAGATTATTTTTGGATTGAAGTTTTATGCTCAGCATCTTGAGCAAGCAGAAAAGGCGTTGGGCACCGCCGTAGGAAGCCAGCCCAACGCCCCTCAGAAATGACCCTTACAAGGAACATCACTATGACCGCTCTTACCACAATCGACTTCCACGGTTCAAACCTTATCGCCATTCAGGGCGACCGTCCCGAAACAACGCTGGTGGCGATGAAGCCGGTGGTTGAGGGGATGGCACTTGATTGGGGCGCCCAGCACAAGAAAATTACGGCGCACCCGGTGCTTAGCAAGGGTATCTCCGTAAAGGAGATACCTACGGAAGGTGGGAATCAGTCCGCAACCTTCCTCTCCCTCGACCTCCTCAACTTCTGGCTCGCCACGATCCACCCCGACCGGATCAAGAATGAAGCGACCCGCGCGAAGGTCATCGAATACCAGACCGAATGTGCCCGCGTTCTGTTCAACCACTTCTTCGGCAAGGCTCTGGCCCGCGGTGAACAGCCTGCATCCAACCACCTCTCTGCCCGTGAAGTTGGTGGCATCGTGAAGTCGGTCGTCACCAAGATGAAAAGTGACCTGCTGGCGGAACTGAAAGCAGAGATCCGCGAGAAGCTGACACCGGCACAGCGGGAGCTTTCCGAACGCGCCATTGCCGTGGTGCAGGAAAAGGTTGCCGAAAAGCAGGCGCTGGTCGAAACCCGCGTGCCCGGCCAGATCGCAGCCTTTCCCATCCCGGCTAACCTGATCCCCAAGCGCCGACCGAACACCGGAACGTGCCGCCTGCCGGTTGGTGAGATCGGTCGCCGCCTTGGTATCGGTGCCGCAAAGGTCAACGCTATGCTGGCCGATCTTGGTTTGCAGTCGGCTGGCACGACAAATCAGCCGTGGATGGTCACGGACAATGGCGAGTTCTTTGGCGTTCAGCCGACCAAGCGAGTGATCCTGTGGCCGGCCCGAACCCTTGACGTGCTGCGCTGGCGCATGGAGGCGCGCCCTTTCGCCAAGACCAAGGAGCCAGCCCCGGTGTAGCCCTGACGGAGAACCCCATAACCGGCCACCTGCCACCCGACGAAGAACTCCTGATCTGGATGGCTGAGTGCGAAGGATGGGAACGTGTGAACGCGGACAAGCCACGGGATATGGAAGCGCTCATGCATATCAACCTGCTCAGGAGGTGGATCAGGGACCGCCGAGGCATTAGACCCTACGTTGAGCGCGCCCGGCAGGACTGGTTGCAGAAGCGGCGGGTGGTGACGTTGAGGGCGCGGAAGGTAAGGGAGTTGATCGCGTAGGAAACACGATGGCCGCCCTATAAAAGCGGCCAGCAAACTCTACTTGTACTTTTCGAAACAGACTGCTAGATTTCAAACACACTGCAACAAATGCGCCAAAGCCGCCCCTTATCCGGGCGGCTTTTTGCGTTTATGCCCCCGAGAAAACATGAACACGCTCCTTCTGGACCGCTCAACGTGGGATCTGCTGCTTGATGCCAGCGGAAACATTGCGGTGGCATCAGATGTATATGCGATCGCGCAGGACATATCGTCCGCCGTGCGCGTGTTTCTGGGGGAATGTTGGTACGACACCACCCAGGGCATGCCCTATCGGCAGAACATCCTTGGCCGCAGCCAGTCTGTAGCGGCGTTTGAAAAGCAGGTTGAGCAGGTAGCCCTGACCGTGACCGGCGTGGCCGACGCGCAATGCCTGGTGTCCGGCCTGACTACATCGCGGCAGATGACCGGAACAATTCTCTTTACCACTACCAGCGGAAGCACTGGCAATGTCAACCTCTGATACCGGAACAACGTCCGTTCCCGCACCGTCCTTCACGGATGCGGGGTTCGCGGCCCCGGCTGAGACCGATATCCTTTCCGGCTCGCTGGCTGATATCAACGCCGCCATGGGCGGCAATATGAACACGGCCCTGTCCACACCGCAGGGGCAGCTTGCCACCTCCTTCACGGCGGCGTTAGGGGATGCCTATGCGCAGATCCTCAACGTCCTGAACGGTGTTGACCCGGATCGTGCGTTTGGTCGCCTTCAGGATGCTATCGGCAACATCTATTTCATGAGCCGGAAGGGAGCGACCGCAACAGTTGTGACGGTCGTATGCACCGGCGCATCCGGCACGGTCATACCTGAGGGGACTCTGGTTCAGGATGCCAGCGGCTACTACTATGCGGCTGATGGGGCGATAACCATCGCGGCCACCGGAGCTGGAACAGGAACATTTTCCTGCACCACCCTTGGCGCGATTGACTGTGCGGCCAATAGCATCAGCGTCTATCAGGCTGTAACCGGCCTTACGTCCGCCACCAACCCCGCCGCTGGTTCAACCGGATCGGCGGAAGAGGGGCGGGCGGCATTCGAGGCAAGGCGCGCCGCCTCTGTAGCATCAAACAGCGTAGGGACGCTTGATGCTATAGCGGGGGCGGTAAGCGCGGTTGATGGTGTGACGGCCAGCTACGTCGCGGATAACAGCACATCAGCCGCCGTTACGACTGGCGGTGTCAGCCTTGCCGCGAATAGCCTGTATGTGTGCGTCAATGGCGGAACGGATGAAGCCGTTGCCCTGGCTATCCTGACCAAAAAACCACCGGGCTGCGGCTATACCGGCACAACCACGGTAACGGTGGCGGACCCGAACAGCGCATATCAGACCGCTCCGACCTATAGCGTGTCGTTTACACGGGCCACTGATACCGCCCTGTATTTTGTCGTGACGATCAAAAGCGGCTCTAGCGTTCCGTCAACAGCGGCCACCGATATACAGGCCGCTATCGTGGCGGCCTTCACGGCAGATGACGGGGACGGCTCCATCATCGGCGGGACCGTCTATGCCAGCACCTATTACTCGGCTGTTGCCGCGCTCGGTTCATGGGTCAGGATTGTTGAAATAACGGTTGGCACATCGGCCAGCCCGACCGGGTTTACCGCGGCCCTTGATATCGACCAGATCCCCACGCTCGATGCGTCCGACATAACCGTGACGATTTCCTGATGGAAAACATACAGCAGACAGTTCTATCGCAATACGCGAACAGCCCGGCGCTTTGCACGATCATCAACGCATGGAATCAGTGCATCGACCCGTCCAGTCTCATCGACCAGTGGTATGACCTGATATGGAACGTGCAGACGGCGCAGGGGTACGGTCTTGACGTATGGGGGCGGATTGTTGGCGTATCACGTGTCCTGACAATTTCATCGACGGATTATCTCGGGTGGAGGGAGGCAAACGACCTGACGGAAGTCGGGTTTAATCAGGCTCCTTGGTATTCGGGAAAGGCCGCGACTACGAACTACAGGCTGTCAGATGCAGGGTTCAGGCAGCTTATTTATGCCAAGGCGCTCGCCAACATATCTGACTGCTCCATCACGTCTGCAAACGCCGTCTTGATGACTTTATTTCCAGATCAAGGGGACGTTTATGTGAAGGATAACTTGGACATGACGATGACCTACGTTTTCGATTTCGTTCCTACTGATGTCCAGGTCAGCATTATTCAGAACAGTGGTGTTCTGCCTCGCGCTGCTGGTGTTGCAATCTCCTACTCAATCAAGGGATAACATGAAAAGCACCGACAGCCTGAATAAGTTCGGAGTCCTGATCGGGGCTTCCGCCTCGTCGTCTGACATTACAACAATCCCAGCCACTCAATCAACGGCGGGTGATGGATCAGCCTCAATCGCGTTAGCGTTTCCGCCTGAGACATTTATCGCACGGGCGGCTGGGGGAGAGCCGCCGAACGGAAAGGATATGAACGGGTTCCTCAACCTGATTTCGGCGGCCATACAGCCGTTGCAGGCTGGGTATCTGGGGCCGTTTGACGCAGCCTTTGCTGCAGAAATAGGCGGATACCCCTCTGGCGCAATCGTTTCTGGATCTACAGTTGGCGTCTTCTGGGTTTCTACTGCCGATAACAATACGACAACGCCCGGCGATGATGGCGCGGCATGGCAATCCCTATTCAATGGATACGCATCTCAGGCGTGGGCCAATCTACAATATTTGCGCCTGTCATATGCAGTCACCCAGACCGTAACCGGCCCGGTTACGTTCACGGGTGACAATACCCATAGCGGCGCGGAGGATTTTACTGGAAGCGTTACTATTCCTGATGCCACGGAAAATAAAAACCCGACCACTCTTGAGCAGCTACGCAGTGATTGCCCGGTTGGTACTATGGCATTGTGGCCGCTGACAACACCACCTAGCGGCTGGCTGGCGCTGAACGGCGCTACGTTTGATCCGACTGTATATCCTCTATTGGCTGCCATTTTCCCATCAGGGAGCCTTCCAGACTGGTCGGGATTGTTTCCGCGTGGTTACGACCCTCTGGCTATAAATGATCCTGACGGCTCCACCCGAGGAATTATGCAATTCCAGGAGGCGACTATGCTTTTGGCCGATGTAGATTCAGATATAATGACCCCCACGGGAATGACCCGAGAGCGTAAAACGCAAATTGGTTGGGAGCCGCCTTCAGCCTCGACTAACTGGAGCCAAGGGGGCGTCGCTACCACGGGGTTTGGCGGAACGTGGGGCGGCGCTTTTACGGGTTTCACCCGGTCCAAAAATCTGAACTGTCTGTTTATTGTGAGGGCACTATGACCACACCCGTTGGTGTTATCGGTAGGGACGGCTACGCTTCAACTGCTGGATATCTCGCTGTTTACAGCTACGATCAGTACGGGTGCTACGCTGGATCGATCGAGCACTATTTCCCTATCGGCACCGGGCTGCCCCCCGGTTGTACGCTGACTGCGCCGCCTGCTGCCGTGTCAGGGCAGATTGCGGTCTGGTCAGGCACCGCGTGGGTTATGGAGCCGGATTTTCGCGGGCAGACCTGGTATCTGAAAAGCACGGGTGCGCCGACGGTCATCAACGCGCCTGGCACGCCGGACGCCACCACGTATTCCAGCACTCCGGTTGCCGGGTCTGAGTATCTCAAAGGCCAGGCGCAGTCGGCTCTCGGGTGGTGCAGCCAGCAGGCCAGTCTGGCGAGCATGATGGGCGAGACCTTCACGGCTGACATGAAGGCCTATGTGCTGGCAATCAGCGCGATTGCCAGCGGCACCGACACCACCAGCACCACCCTGCCTGCCCAGCCCACGGATGTGATGACGGCCAGCACGGCTGCCGCCACTACCACGGCCACCACGACGACAGGGACCACGACATGACTCCGCGTGGCATACGCAACAACAACCCCGGCAACCTGAACTATGCGCACCAGCCCGGAGCGCATCTGGAAACCGGCGTGAGCAACCCGCGCTTTGCGGCCTTCCCGACCATGGCGGACGGCATACAGGCCCTGCGGACCCAACTCCTGCGCTACGCGGAGCGCGGCCTGACCACGGTTGCCAGCATCATATCGGTCTATGCCCCCGCGACTGAAAACGCCACGAGTGCCTATATCGCTGGCCTGTGCCGACAGATGGGCGTGCAGCCTGATACCGTGCTGGACCTGCATGACCCGGCCACGATGGCGCGCCTGATCTGTGGCATTACGACCATCGAGAACGGGGCCGGCCATCTCGGCCTGGTGCAGATTGATCAGGCGCTTGGCATTACGCCCACGTCCGCCATGACCTGAACGGCCTGCACATTCCGCGCCTGCCACGCCGCCCATCCGGGCGGTTTTTTATGAGAAAAGCATGAGAAAATCCATATTTCTGGCTGCCATTCTCGGCATCCTGTCCGGCTCCCTGACAGCGCATGCTACGGATGCGCGCATGGCCTATAAATCAGTGGGCGGCCAGTATAAGGCGGTCGCGGCTGTAGCGCCTACCTGTGGCGTAAGCAGCGCAGGCGCCCCGCTTGTATGCACGGCAGACGGCACGGCGGGAACGGCAGATGCGCGGATGGCCTACAAAATGGCCAACGGGCAGTATCAGGCGGTCATTCCCACTGTTCCTGTCTGTTCGGTGGACAGTTCGGGCGTTCCTCAGATATGCGACTTCTCCAGCACGCCTGACCTGTCGTCGTATCTGACCACCACCGCTGCGGCGGCCACTTACTCGCAATTGAGCGGCGGCAACAGTCTCCTTGGGGAACAGCGCTTTGCATCCGCTTATTTTGCGGACCCGGACCAGGGTGTTTCGCGGGATGCTAAATTCGGGGATAAAGGCATCGCCGTCAGAGGCGGTACGAAAACCGATACCCTGAGCGTCACCACATCCGCATACGTGCCGGACACCACGGCTACGGACAGCACAACTGCAGCACTCAATACGGAATCAGCGGCGGCGCGGTTCGTGAGCCAGACCACGGCGGCATCGACCTACGCGACGATCTCGGCGCTCAATACGCAGGTGAACAACGCCGCCGCAACGTATGAGACAATCGCGAACGCTACAGCATTGGCAAAAAGCACAGTTGACGCGCTCCAGGGATCTGCCACCGGCGACCTGTCTGCATCCGGCAGTAGTCTGTCTATGCCAATAGGGTCGAGCGGCCTCACGCTCACCATGTCCTACTCTGCAAGCGCCACCGGCTCACTGTCGATTGTTTCCGCGTCCGGCAGCATCACGCCGGTTGATATCTACGAAACGGCGGCATGGGGCGCGACCTCGTTCAAGGGCTATACCCTCGACAGCGGAACCATCACCACAAAGCCAACTGTGATCGACAGCACATTCTATCTCTCGTCTAACGCGTGGGGGACATACCACATCGGCGTGGGCGGGAATCTCTACATCGTGGACATTTTCGGATCAGGGGCCGGTAAGCGCACGATACTCTCGTGGCGCAAGGTTCTCTGACACCCTCACAGGATAACAACAATGCCTACTAATGCAATTTATCCTGCCGAGGATCAGCCGCAGCAGGGGATGCCCGTGCGCTGCGCCACGGTCGAGGATCTGGCCCGAGTGCGTGAGCGACTAGCGAAAGTCGAAGGCGGACACGATAACCTGCGCGACGGCCTGAGCACGCTCTCGCAGCAGTTTTCCGACTTCAGACTCGACCTCATGCAATCGGTTGCCGAAAATGCTGCCCGGACCCGGCGCGAAATCATGGAGCGCGTGGACGACATGACCGACACGGCCACCGAGCGCAACAACGAGATATCGGGCAGGCTGGCCCGCATCGAGGGCGGCCTGAAACTGACCTCTTGGGTGACCATGACCTTCATCGTTCTCGCAACCGGCCTGCTGGGCTGGGGGCAGATTGGTGATGCAGCATGGTCGTTCTGCAAGCGTGCGTTCGGTTACGGTCCGTGACCGCACTCATCACGCATTTCGTTGAGGTTTAACATGAACACCACTGCAAAACTCGGCGGACTTGGCGCCGTCATCGCGCTCCTGCTGACCGCAGTGCCGGAGCAATACACCCTCTACGCCGCGATCTTCGTCTTCGCCTGTAGCGCCGCCGCTGCCATCATCCCGCCGCCACATGCGGGCAGTCGGTGGGCCGTGGCCTATCAGCTTATGGTCACCATCGGCCTGAACATCGGATGGGCGGAAAATCACTTCAAGCCGGGGCAGGGCGGCGTGCGTGTGCCGCTTGCCGACAAGCCTGCCGCCAAGCAGGCCGTAACCGCCGCAGGCATCCCGGTCCTGAACAAGAAGGGTAAGCCTGAAACCCCTACGTGACTGGCCGGTCCCGGCTCGATCATCCTGATTCCCCGACCGCCCGCGAGGCGGTTTTTTCATATGGAGACGGCAGACATGCCTGATACGAACATCACCACCATTCCAGCGCTTGAAGGTCTCGTTGAAACCGCGCTGGGCAAGAAGGACACGGCCACGACGCAGGCCGATATCGCCTTGGCGGGCAACCTGCTGCAGACGCTTCTGCCGGTCATCGTCGAGAAGGCCGCGCCGAACCTCGATCTGTCCGGCATTGACGCAGCCCTGACCAAGATCCTGAGCGGCGTTTCCGATCTCAAGACGGCGATCGAGACGAAGCCCGCGACGACTGCGGCTCCGACCGCCGCCGCTGTTTCCTAACCGATCAACAAGGAAATCATCATGAACACGAGCATTTCTCGCCGATCCCTGCTGCGTGCCGGGGCTGGAACGCTGGCGGCTGGCCTGCTGGCAGCCTGCACCGTGACCAAGAGCGGCACGACCACCACGCTGACCCTCAACGTGGCCGAGGTCACAGACTACGGGAACGCGATCCTGTCATTTGCCAGCACGGCCATCAACGTCTCGTTCGTGGCGAGCGCGATGGGAACCGCGAACCTGGCACTCGCCAACACGGTGATTGCATCGCTGAAATCGGCCCTGTCCGCGTTCTCGACTGCCGCCGGGTCCAGCACGTCCGTCAGCTACGACAGTGCCAGCGTGAAAACCGCGTTCGACAGCATCCTTGCCGATGTGGAGAAGGTGGACACTCTCATCATTTCCACAATCACCGGCACGGCAGCGAGCCTGTCAAGCAGCGTGGTATCTGAGGCCAAGACGGCGGCTGGTGCGGCTGAAACGCTGATCTCGCTGCTCAAGGCGATGATCGACATGACTGGTCCGCGCCTGCGTGGCGTATCGCCCCTGAGCGGTGATGCGGCCATTGCGCAGATTGCCGTTTTCTCGGCTTCGCAGGGATGACCGCCCACGCGCTCGCTGGTCTGGGCCTGTTCCTGACCGGCGCGGCGTTCTCGCAGGTGCTGGCATTCGGCATCGCCGCGTGGCGGGAAGCTCGGCGCGAACGGCAGATTGACGACACGCTTGGGCCGCCTGCGCCTTAGTCATCAAAAATTGATGCGTACATGAAAAACCCCGCCCCAATTAAGGGACGGGGCTGAATCTGAGTTCTTGCATGTTTCTCAATTTCTGATGGGCATTTTGGCGAGGATGGTTCCGCCGACTGCCAGAACGATAGGCATGACGACGAAAGCGATAAGCTCCATAAGCATCACCCTGACTTCTTGATGGTTTGAGCGTATTTTCCGGTAATCAAGGCCATAACCGTCCCTCCCACTGCTGCCGCTCCGATGCTTCCACCGGCCCAATCGTGCCCGCTCAAGCATAGACTTACGCCTGAAATGAGAGCCGCTATCGCAAACAGGAATCCAAGAATGCGCCCTGTCATATCCAACCAAAACCGTTGAAGTTGCTCCCGCTGCAGCCTCAGCCGCTCATCCTCGGAGTTCTGTTCTGCCATGCGGAGAATGCGTTCGGGCATATCCGCCTGGACTGCGCCGTATGCCGCAAGCTCGCTTGCGGGCGGCAATGGACCGCTGTGCTTCTGAAAAACTGCCGTCGCGCCCGGAATTCCTAGAATGGGATACCCGTCTATCGGTCCGACGTTCGCGGTAACTTTGTCAGGCGTCCGGGTTGAAGGGGGATTTTTCGGGGGATGATGTTCGGGCATCTACGTCCTTCATTGCTCTTCGCAGTGATGAACCCACACGCCCCCATGAGCGCGCGCTGATCTCATTTGCCGTTGGAACAGGGTGATGCTCAGCCGGACTCGCAAAAGTGAGCAGGCCCGCAAACCCGGCGATCGTGCTCGCGATCAAACGTCGCGCATGACTGGCCATACTGGTTTCCTCCCTGATGAGGGCTTCATATGCATCGTGCAGGAACGCATAGCATGAATGGGAAGCAGGTTGCCATATCTCTCATGAATAGCTCGGCTCTGCGGATTCATGGGGTAAAATTCAGCCCTTATCCACCTCAAGCCCCCTCGCGATCAGGCGGCGGATGGCTTCGGCGCGAGTAACGCTGTTGGCTTCGGCCCATGCATCAAGGTGGTCCAATAGAGGGCGTTGAATGCGCGAGCGCACTTCTTCGCTGTCCACGCGTGGCCGCCCCATCTTTTTGCGCGCATTAAGTGTTGACATATCCACTTTATACGCGCATATAAGTCGGGCGGCAACGGAAATCTCACCTTCCGAAACCGCCCTAACCACACCGAAACGGAGCTTCGGATATGGCTGATAATGCCAATAGCACAATTGCGATTAACCCGCAGCCCATGGATGGCGAACTGCGCATCAAGGATGAAGACCTCGGGGTGCGTCTCGGGTTTAATCGCCCGCGCGATATTCGCAAGATCATCGTGCGCTATCTGCCGGAATTGGGGCGCCTGGGGGTTTGCGCCACCGCGTCGCAAACCTCTGGAAGCAAGGGCGGAAGGCCCACAGAAGCATATTACCTCAACCGCAAGCAGGCCATCTTCATCACGGCCAAGTCGGAAACAGCGATTGCCGCCGATATCACGATTGAAATCGTCGAGCGGTTCGACGCTTACGAGCGCGGAGAAGTCGGTGCCATCAAGTCACCCGACCAGAAAAACAAGCGCATCCGCAAGCCAGCCTTCGATGTAGCTTTTGAACGCTGCCTGCGTGTCGCATCGCACCTGTCTCATCTGGACGAAAACCAGCGCCTTCTGATGGCCGCTCGCGGCACGAAGGAACTGTCAGGCATCAACCCGCTGGAATTGATGGGCGTAACATCCGTTGCCGCGCCGACGCAGGAAAATTACCTGACGCCCACACAGATCGGTAAGGAGATCGGCCTTAGCCCGATTGCCACGAACAAACTGATTACCTCCATTGGCTATCAGGTGAAGTCGGTCGGTTCCAGCGTGTCGAGTGACTATTCGATGACCGAGGCCGGTGGGAAGTATGGCCGGATGTTCGACACAACGCGCCGTCACGGCAAGGGATCGCAGCAGCAGTTGAAGTGGTCGCCCAATCTGGTTGGCATCCTGCGTGCCGCCATGCTGGCGGATAAGGATGCGCCGCACCCTTTCGCCAAGAACCCGGAGCCTGCCCCAGTGTAGGGCTGACAGAAAACCCGATCAGCGGGCACTATCCAGAGGATGAGTATCTGCTCATCCTGATGGCGAACTATCGGGCGTGGGACCGCACATTCCAGCAGAGGCCGGATGATGCAGGCGCCCGGTGGTGCCGGGATAACTGCCTGATGCACATCCGGTCCCGCACAGGGATCAAGGCTGTTGTCGAGCAGGCAAGGTGCATCTTCCTGCGCAAGATCGGGGTGGACGTGGAGCCGATAGAGCTTCGGCCCATGCCACACAGGCAGATTGCTTAACCACAAGGCGGTTCTTCGGAGCCGCCTTTTTTATTGGATATACCATGACAAAACGCTTCCTCGGCTGCCTGATTATGACAGCCATCTGCCTTTCGGGATGCTCGACATACAGAGATTGCCGTTCCGAAAATATCCCCAAAGGGCAGTGCATTTTTGTAACTGTGTTTGAGAACATCCAGCCATGATCAATCGTAAACTCGGCTGCCGCCCGGCTGAACACCGGCCCGGCCAGCCGCATCTGTCCGTCATGCGCGGGTTCTGCGCCCGGCAGGCTCCGGCTAGGCTGATCCGAGACCATATCGACCCGCACCCCGGCATGTTGGGCAATGACGCGCTGGGCGATTGCACGGCGGCAGGCATTTTCAACCACATGCACGCCACGGCTGCGCTGGCTGGATTCGACGTGGCAGGCATCACCACAGACGCGGCAATCCGGTTCTACAGCCAGTCCACCGGCTACGTGCCAGGCAACCCGAACACGGACAACGGCGGCGTTGAGGTCGATGTGCTGACATCAGCGTCCCGTGATGGATGCGCACTGACCGATCAGACCCTGTATCCGTGCTGGGGGAGCGCCGATCCGGGCGACCTGAACGGGGTCCGCAACATCACCGCTGGCCTGTCCGCTGCCTATCTGGGCGTGCAGCTTGCCACGGCGGATATGTGGGAGGACCAGGACGGCAACCTGCCGCCCGTTTGGGACACGGACAGTCCGACTGACCATGGCGATCCGACGCCGGGCAGCGCGGGCGGCCACTGTCTGCTGCTGTGGGATTACGCGGGCACAGCTGACACCGATCTGGTCACGCTCCTGACATGGGGCAGTAAGCAAAAAGCGACGTGGCGATGGCTCCGGTCCCGCATCATGGAGGCGCACGGTCTGGCTTGGGGCCAACTGCACGCGCCGGGCACGCTATATCCGTCTGGCGATGACTGGGCGGCTCTGGTCGCGTCTAATGAGGCATATCTGCGAGGTGCGGCATGAAGTCGGTTCTGGTGCTGGCCTGCGCCCTCGGCCTGTCCGCCTGCGCCCATCAGGCACCCGTGCAGACCACGATCCCGGCGGCCATGGCATCCATTCAGTCCAGTCTGGCGCAGGCCGGGGTGGTGTCGGTATCGCATGCGGGAGACTGGACGGCGGAGCAGGACGCCCTGTTCGTCCGCGCCATCCGGGCGGCGCAGTGCTCTCAGGACCGGCCCGACCCGGTGGTGGGCACGATTGCAGGCGACGTGACGCTTCAGCTATCCGGCCAGTTCACGCAGGGCGGTCAGTTCAGCGTAGGCGCGGCCACCACGGTGCCCACGTTCGGAGTGCAGGCCGATGCCAGCCGGACACGCGGGCAAGCCATCAGCCTGCCGGTGGCCTATGCCCCGTTGTCGTCCATGCCGGATGTGGAGATGGGGCGGCAGCTTGGCTACGAGGCGTCCATGTTCGCGCAGAATGATGATGCCCGGCACGCCGAGGCCAAGCGGCTGATCGCCGACCGCGAGGAATTGCGGGGGAGGGTGCAGGCGATGATTGATACCTGGGCCTCTGGCGAGTGTGTCGGGCGTGCGCCGGTCGCGCCGTTCGTGGGTGGGCGGCGATGATCTGGCGCTGGCTTCACCGGCTGTTCTGTTTGCGGAGAGGGTGCAAAAGGGACTGATTCCCTATTCGCTCGTACGGGAGGATTATTGGCAGTTTGCCTCCATAAAACGATAATTCCCTTGCCGTTCGTACACCCCGCCACCAATAAGGCCGGATCAGGGGTAAAACCCTTGGTAAACTGCCATTTATAGGCCGCCCCCTGCTCATATTGGTCAATCGCGGATCATGCCTCTACAAAAAAAACGGCAGGAACCCGAAGGCCCTGCCGCTCGTAATCGCCCCCGCGTGCACGCGAGGCCTTCGTGGGGCGCTTCAACGCGCTCGGGCCACGCTCCCGCCAACTATTCCCATATTGGAAACAGTTGGAACCTTTTCGCTACGCAGGACGCAATCCCCGATCTCTTGGGCGTTCAGGCTACTGCCCGTCCGCTTAATTGCCACGGCAAGCGATGCTTATCATGGCGCGTGGGATAGCTTTCCCACCTCGCAGCGCGCCCTTGCGGGCATTCATGAAACTGGCGCGGGGCTTTCACCCGCTGCCGCCTGAGATGGATAGGTGTCAGGCATCTTTCCTTCTAAGCCGAAGGACTAGAAGTCTTATACTAGAAAGGCAGGGGCTGTACAAGTGCTATCGTCGCGCCTTTTTGAGCAAATCAGCTGGCGCGCAAAACCCATCCAGCAAAATATCTGCCCAGTCCTGCGCCAATTCCCGCTTTCGCTCTTTGTGCTCCGAGCGGTTGTAAATCGCCTCTACCTTGTTCTGCGAGACGTGCGCCAGCATCTGGTCGATAATGGCCCTGTCCTGCGGGTGGCGCTCGTTCATGATGGACGAAAACGAGGACCGGAACCCATGAGGCACATGCAGCCCGGAGAATGAAGTGCGCTTGAGCAGGACGCTCATGGCATTTTCAGACATGGGTCGGTGAGACCATCTAGCATTCGGAAACACGATAGGCCCCCTGCCCGTTAATGATCGTGCAGCCTCAAGCGTCTCCTGAGCCTGCCGAGACAGAAAAACGGCATGCCCCCGGCGCATCTTCATTCGCTCTTTCGGTATGGCCCATACATCTCCCTCAAGCTCGGTCCAGGGCATTGCCCTCACCTCGCCCGGGCGCACAGCCGTCAAAGCCAAAAAACGAATGGCTAGAACGGTTATGGGATGGGCCGGAATGCTTTCGACTTCCCTGAGCAGTTCGCGGAGTCGGGCAAGATCCGTGATGGCCGGAAAATTGCCCTTCTGCAGCGGCGGCAATGCCTCCTTGATCACAGCTGCCGGATCGGCATTGCCAAGCCCGCAGGCAATGCCATACGTGAAAATCGCGGATAGACGCTGCCGAACCCGTCGGGCCGTATCTGGAGAATTGCTGCGCCCTATTCCCTCGATCACTTCGAGAACCATCGGGGGCGTGATATCTGTAACGGGAATGTTACCCAGCTTCGGCCAGACGAAACGGTCAAGCGTATATGCGACATTCTGGGCATGAATTTCGCTCCACCCGGGCGCCTTGATCTTTAGCCACGACTCGCCCACGGCGCGCAGATGATTTTTTGTGCAGGCGGCCTCTGCCCGGCGCTGCTTTTTGGTAAGCGCTGGATCTCGTCCATCACGAAGCTCGGTCTTGGCGCTATCCCGCGCCTGCCTGGCGCCTGCGAGGGAAACCTCTGGATAGGCTCCGATGGACAGCAGCTTCTCCTTCCCTCCAAACCGGTATTTGACGCGCCAGAGACGCGACCCGTTTGGCTTAACGAGAAGGTGCAGGCCGCCCGAGTCTGCCAGCTTATACGGGGCTTCCTGGGGCTTTGCTCGCCTGATAGCGGCATCGCTCAGCATCGATACCCCCACCTTTTCGCCGATACCCCCACGGATACCCCCATCATGCCTGTCATTCGGCGTCTACCCCTGTCATCAGATGTCACAGTCAGAGGAAAGAAAACGGCAGATTTTCGGGGGTTATGTCAACGCTTGTCCTTTCTTGTCATGGAAGAACTGGAGGTCTGGGCGGGAATCGAACCCACATTCGCGGATTTGCAGTCCGCTGCATCACCATTCTGCCACCAGACCTCGGCGGTGCACCGGGTATATCCGCTGAAATGCCTCTCAGGTCAAGCCGTTGTGTGCGGCGTTCCTGTTGTTTCCCGATCAAAGCGGGGCATAAATACAAAAAAAGCCGGAAAAATTTTCGCCCGTCCGGCCGGGTTGCGGCTTCAGCACCCTGCGGGGCAGCGTGTTTCAAGGAAACGTTATGGACAGGACAGACCCCGATTACGCGCCACTCGATTTTGTTGCCGCCCGGCAGCGCATGGTCGATGCCCAGATTCGCCCCTCACAGGTGGGCAATGCCGCCATTATCGCCGCCATGCGCACCGTGCCGCGTGAACGCGCCGTGCCCGATGCGCTGCGGGCCTTCGCCTACTCCGACCAGAACCTGCCATTGGGCGATGGACGCTACCTGACAGAACCACGGGTGACGGGGCGCATGCTGCAGGTGGCCGATCTGCGCCACGGCGAGCGGGTTCTGGTGGTTGCAGCCGGCACGGGCTACCTCGCGGCCCTGCTGGGCACGATGGCGCTTGAACTGCATGTCACCGCTCTCGAATCGGACCCGCGGCTGGCCACCATGGGCAAGGCCCTTTGTGCTGCCTGCGCGCCCGGCGTGCAGTGGTGCGATGGGCCGCTGGTCAGGGGCGCACCGGCCTCCGCGCCGTATGACCTGATCTTCATCGATGGCGCGGTGCGCACGGTGCCGCAGGCCATTGTGGACCAGCTTGCGGAGGGCGGGCGCATCATCGCCCCCATCGCTCCTGCATCAGGTGTGACATCGGTCAGCCGTATTGCCGCGACAGTGCCGGGTAACCCCGTGCAGCCCCTGTTCGAGGCAGCCGTGCCCCTGCTGCCTGAACTGGCCCCTGCCCCCGCCTTCGTGTTCTAGGCGGTTAACCCGCACGCAACATCCTGCGGCTAAGACTGGCCGGGGCGGGCTGTCATGGTTCCGCCTGGCATATCAGGCTGGCAGGGGCGGACATGAAGGGAAACTGGGCGATCGGGGCGGGAAGCGCCGCACTTTTATGCAGTGGCACGGCACTGGCCCGCGTGCCGCAGGCGGTGGAGGAACCGCGCACGCTGGATGCGGCACTTGCTGCGGCCTATCTGGGTAACCCGTTGCTGCGGCAGGAACGTGCCACCCTGCGCGCGACCGATGAGCAGGTGCCCCAGGCCCTGGGCGGCTGGCGCCCCACGATTACGGGCACGGCGAGCATGTCCTATTATTCCGGCCTGATGCGCATGGAGCCCTCATCGGGGGAAAGCGGCTATGGCCGCCGGTATGAAAGCCCCGGCTATTCCGGCGGGGTCAGCATCTCACAACCCATCTATACCGGCGGCAAGACCACGGCCGGCACGCACAAGGCGCGCCATGCGGTCATGGCCGAGCGCGCGCGGCTGATCGCGGCGGAGGAGCAGGTCTTCTCCGATGTGGTCAGCGCCTATGTCAATGTGGTGGAAGATGAGCAGATCCTGCACATCGACATCAACAACGAACAGGTTTACGCCGCCCAGCTTCACGCCACTGAACTGCGCGCGCATGGCGGCGAGATCACCCACACCGATGTGGACCAGGCCGCAGGCGCGCTGGCCAATGCCCGCGCCGTGCGGCAACTGGCCGAAGGCACGTTGCTGGCCGATCGCGCCACTTACCGACAGGTTGTGGGCGTTGACGCGCCCGATGACCTTGCCCTGCCACAGCCCCTTGTCCTGCCACTTCACACCGAGCAGGACGCCATGACGCAGGCCGTGCAGAACAACCCCGACGTGATTGGCGCCCTGTTTGACGAAGCGGCAAAAAAAGATGCCGTAGGCGTGGCCTTTGCCGCCCTCATGCCCACGGTCAGCGCACAGGCGGCCTATATGCATGGCATCAACCAGGATGAAGGCCGCTCGCTCAACAATAACAAATATGCCCTCGTCAACGCGTCCATGCCGCTTTATCAGGGCGGGGGAGAATATGCCGCCGTGCGCATGGCCCGCCAGCAGGCCAATGAGGCCGCCCATACGGTAGATGTAAAGCGCCGCGCCGCCGTGCAGCTCGCCGCGGCAAGCTGGCAGCGCATGCAGGCCAACCGCGCCGCGATAGAAAGCAACCGCGCTGCCGTCGAGGCCGATGCCGCCGCCCTGCACGGCATGCAGCGACAGGTGATGGTGGGCACCACCTCAACGCTTTCCGTGCTCCAGCAGCAGGAAACCCTGCTTCAGGCCCAGATTGCGCTGGTGCGCAGCGCGGGCAATCTTGTGATCTCGTCCTATCAGGCCACTGCCGCCATTGGCCGCCTGACCGCGCGTGACCTGAGCCTTGACGTGCCGCTGTATGATGAACGCGCCTATTACCGCGCAGTGCATGACCGGTTGTGGGGTATCAGCGATTACGCCACCAACCAGCCGGGGCGGTAGGCGCAAGGCTTTTCTGGACCTTATGTTATTTGCATCAATGTTTATGGGGACTGCGTTATCTGAAGCTTTACCAAAGACTTCTTTACCATGATTGTTTTGTACCCGGAGGCGCTTTTTACAAGCATACAAACGTCCCATTGTGCTTATGCAATCTGTTCTATGTAGCATCGAGAGGAAAAATATCAGAAAGGCAGCCGAAGAACTTATTATTTCGGATATATTCTGTTCTTCATCAGGGAATCCCCTTTAAAAAAGTGAGGAAGGAGGCAACGCTTTTTATGATAAAAATAGCCTCCTTCATTTTTTTATTATTATAATACAATAAAGTTCATTTTTAAATTAAGGCCATGCATCATGATAGAAGAAATTACAATAAAAGTATTTTCAGGCAATGGATGCGCAACGGACATCTTTCTCGGAGTTTCTACAGAATATCCGTGGTTTCTAAATATCATCCATCCAGAAAAATGGGCCAGATGGTATGAAGCACCTGATCTTTTTTCGGCTTTCCAAAACATGCGACTTGATCTTGAAAAAGAAGGAATACGTTTTCTCTGTATTGGCGCCTGTCCCGATGTCATTGCATCGGGCCTGTCCAGAAACATGAGTGGCGGCAGAAAAGTCTATGCCATCAGGCATGGGGAACAGGCAGATAGCAGAAATATTGTCGATATATTTGATTATGCCCCGCCCGAAAGGATTGGAACGGTGCAACAGCAACGTGATTTTGCAGCACGCTGGCTGGCTTCAGTGACACACCGCAGGTGATGCCCCAAAAAAACCTCAGCAATCATAAGAAAGTTTCTGGTGAAGCTTTGTTCAAAAATCGTCAGGAAACCCTGCCTTAAAAAAGCAGGCCGTGCCTGAATGCGGCGCGGGAACATCATCCGTCACGCGCATGAGGCAGGAAGTTGCAGCGCATACGATCACAATGATGCGAATACCCTGTTCTCGCCCCAGCCTGTTAACGCCAGAAAAACGGGGCAGGTCTTATCTTCATGCAGTATTGGCGGACAGGTCCGGACAACACAGCCACCCGATTTTTCCTGTGGGGTTGACCGCCTGGTGTCTGTTACATGAGGTAACATCGACCGAGCGACAGGAAACCTATGAAAAAGACCCTCCTGTGCCTGAGTGTTCTGGGTATGGCTGGATGCGCCGCCAATCCATCGGATATCAGCGCACAATATACCAACCCCGAACCTTTCATGCGCCAGAGCTGCGCCCAACTGGCCCAGATGGACCAGACGGATACGCAAAACCTTGCCTCCGCCGAAATGCACCAGCGCCGCATGCATCAGTCCGATGCGTGGGGCGTAGCCCTGATCGGCGTGCCCGTGGGCAGCGCAGGCGGTGACAGGCACAAGGAAATCGGCGCGTTGAAGGGACAGCTTGAGGCCATTCACACCGCCGAGCGCGGCAAGAACTGCGTCGGTCGCTATTCCGCCACTGATTATGACCCCTCCGGAGCCCTCAGCGTCCCTGCCGGTCGCCTTCCGTCGGGCAGCGATCCGGCTTATGGCTATCGTGGCACGGGTGCTGCAGCCCCTTCAGACACCACGGCTTATCCGCCCCTGCAGACCACCCCGACGGATATCAGCACAGGCACAGGCACAGGCACAGGCACAGGCACAGGCACAGGCACAGGCACAGGCACAGGCACAGGCACAGGCACAGGCATTACAACCGGTTCCATGCCCGCGCAGGAAGGTCTTTCCGCACCCGGAGCACTCAGCGCACCCAGCCATGCCCCCACCTATACCGCGCCACATTACGTGGTGCCGCCCGCGGGCTATACCGCGCCGTCGTATTCGGGCAATCCGTTCCAGTAACAACCAGCCCCCGTGCTGCTTCGGGCGATGGCGGCACGGGGCAGATCGTAACGAAAACCGATCAATATCGTGGCGCACATATATCCATAAGGCCGTTCCTCAGGCATAACGCGTTTGATGAGCACGGCGTTTGAAACCCACACCATTCACCAGATTCCTCCCGACCAGCGCCATGGCCGCGCGCGCGACCTGTTCGCGGTCTGGTTCAGCACCAACCTGACCCTGCTCACGGTGGTGACCGGCGCACTGGGGCCGGGGCTGTTCGGGCTGTCGTTCACGTGGTCGGCCATTGCCGTCATACTGGGCAATCTGGCGGGGGCCGTGTTCATGGCGCTGCATGCCGCCCAGGGGCCCATGCTGGGCGTGCCGCAGATGGTGCAGAGCCGGGGGCAGTTCGGCTTCTATGGCGCGGTGCCCATCATCGGCCTTGTCGTGCTCATGTATATCGGCTTCGTGGCGTCGAATTTCGTGGTGGGTGGCGAGGCGCTTTATGCCGCCCTGCCCATGACCGGACATAACAATGCGATCCTGCTCATTGCTGTGCTGAGCCTGGTGCCGTGCTGCATGGGCTACCACACCATCCACGCCTGGTCGAAGGTGGTCAGCTGGGTAGCGGGGGCGGTCATTCTATACTGCCTGTGGCTGGGCTATGAAGCCTTCCCCCCCGGCACGCTGCGTGACATGCATGGTTCGGTCGCCGGTTTTTTCAGCACCTTTTCCACCGCAGCGCTGTGGCAGATTGCCTATGCGCCCTATGTATCGGATTCATCGCGCTACCTGCCCGCCGATGAGGCGGGTCGCCGCACCGCCTTCCTCACCACCTATATTGGCACGGTCGCAGGCACGGCGCTGCCCATGATGCTGGGCTGCATGATCGCACTGCATGGGCCGGGCGTATCGGTCGCGGCCACGCTGGCCAGACTGGCGGGGCAGCAGGCCACGCCGGTCATGATCGTGCTGTCGCTTTCCATCGCACTCGGCAACGCCATGAGCCTGTATGGCGGTGCGCTCTCGGCCATAACCGTGCTCCAGACCTTCATGCCGGACTGGCGGGCCGCCCTGCGCGAACGCCTTGTTGTCACCTGCACGCTGGTGGCGATTGCGCTGGGCATGGCACTGGGCATGGCCGACAGCTTCATGAAATCCTATGCCGCCTTCCTCGACCTGCTCATGGCCATCATGGTGCCATGGACCGCCATCAACCTGACCGATTACTACCTGCTGCGCCGTGGCCGTTATGATGTCGCCTCCTTTTTCCGCCGCGATGGCGGGGCCTATGGCTATTGCAACATTCCTGCCCTGTGCGCCTACGGCATTGGCATCGCCATTGAAATACCCTTCATGCAGAACGGGTTTCATACCGGCAGCCTGGCCCGCCGCCTGCATGGGGTGGACATATCATGGGTGGTAGGGCTGCTTGTTACCGCCGCCTTCTATATCCGCGCCACAACCACGCGCCGGCGCGCGTAATGGCACCCTTCTCCCTGTGATGAAGGTTGCGGCAAGCAGCATGTCCTGATGGATGCAGGCAGATCCACTACAACACAGGAATAAAAATTCCCAAGTATCGCCTTAAAAAAAGAAAGTGTTCTTTTGAATCTTTAAAAAAAGCCCTACCATAAACCTCTGTTTTACATATGCCCCTGCACCAGCCCCGCAATACCGGGCGTAATGGCCTGAAGCAGGTCACCCGCTGGCTGCGGGCTGCTACGTACAGCCAGCATCGATGCCGAGGCAGCGAACTGGTCCTGCGCTATCTGTAGCACCGCAGCCACCTGTGCCTGATGCGCTGCCAGCGTACCATCGAGCGCATACAGCCCCACGCAGGCCAGTTCCGCCAGTTGGCCCGATGCAGGCAACGCCTCACGCAGGGCCGGGCGGGTGGCCACGACCTGGCGCAGGCGCGTATCGTTATCGCGCCAGATTTCCAGCCGGGCACGCAGGCTGGCGGCAAGGTCATGCTGGCCGCCCACATAGGCCGCTACATCCCGCGTAAAGGCTGCGGCCTGAAAACTGTCAGGCGTGGCAATATCAGCCACCCGGTCCAGCGCGGGCGGGGTGGATGTGGCGGCCACATGGCCCGGGCCAAATACA
Organism: Komagataeibacter xylinus; assembly: GCF_009834365.1. Taxonomy (NCBI): domain Bacteria; kingdom Pseudomonadati; phylum Pseudomonadota; class Alphaproteobacteria; order Acetobacterales; family Acetobacteraceae; genus Komagataeibacter; species Komagataeibacter xylinus. The sequence goes on from NZ_CP041348.1 coordinate 69,905, forward strand.
TGGTTGAGCGCATAATTGCGCACCGGGGTAGTCACGGCCAGCAGGGTGGCAAGCGGGGCAATACCATCAGGGGTGAGCCGTGCCATCATGCGGTGGCGGTCGGCTGCGGCGCGGTTGCCCAGTATTTCCAGTTCCGCCTGCACCACGGGCAGGCGGAGGGCCAATGCGGCCTCATCACGCACGGCTGCGGGCGACCAGAAACGCTCGGCCAGGGCTGCCGCGCGCGGCCACAGGCGGGCATCAAGCATCTCCTCGCTCACGATCTCGGTCCATAATGCAGCCTCCGCCCCCAGCACCAGCCCATCCTGCGCCGTGGTCATGGAAGCAGCAGGGTCGAGAGCAAAGGGGGCAAGTGCCGGGGCATGGGCTGCGGCAACCTGATCGGGCGGCAGCCCATTGCCCACCGGGTCCAGCGGGTCAACGCGGTAATGATCCGCCGCAGGCAGCAGCAGGTCTAGATAATACCCTGCCGAGACCACGACCGGGTGCCCCGCCGCCGTGGCCTGCGCCGTATAGCGCGAGCCACGCCACGGCTCGATCACGATGCCGGGGGGCGTGGGCGCATCGAGCAGTTCATCCCAGCCCATCATGGTCTTGCCCTCATGCGCCACAATGGCGAGCACGCGGCGGGTAAAGGCGGCCTGCAGGGCCGGGGCGCTGGCATAGCCATGCTGCTGCATATAGGCACTGATGCGGGGGTTTGCCGTCCATTCATCAGGCCGCACCTCATCGCCGCCTACATGGAAATAGGCATCAGGGAACAGGCCCGCCATTTCATGATAGAGCCGGGCCAGGAACACATAGGTATCGGGGTTTGTGGGGTCGAATGCGGCGCGCACCACCCGCCTGGGGTCAAGCGGGGTTGCAATGGGCTGGGCCGCATATTGCGGATAGGCCAGCAGCATGGCGTAGCTGTGGCCCGGCGCATCGAATTCCGGCACGATGCGAATGCCGCGATCAGCAGCAAAGGCCACGAGGTCGCGCACCTGCTGCTGGGTATAGTATTGCCCGTGTGATGCCACCTGCTGCAGGCGCGGATAGACCCTGCTTTCCACCCGGAAGCCCTGCCCGTCAGACAGATGCAGGTGCAGCACATTGAGCTTGGTCAGTTCCATCATGTCCAGTTGCCGCTCAAGGGCCGCAGGCGACATGAAATGACGGCTGACATCCACCAGCATGCCGCGCCATGCAAAACGCGGGCTGTCATCAATCTCGGCCCCATCCAGCACCGGCCCCGCCTCACCGGATTCAACAAGCTGCAGGAGCGTTGCCAGCCCGCGCAGCACGCCCGCCGGGCCATCGGCCACCAGTGTCGCGCCATCAGCCCCCGTGTGGAGCTGGTAGTGCTCGCGCATATGGACGGAGAGCATATCCGGGTCGGCATGCTGGCAGTTGATGCGCAGCACCAGCCCCGCAGGCGCGCCCGCCACCGCCGGGCGTGCGCTCAGGGCAGCCAGGCGCTGCTCGAAACGTGCCACAGCGCGCTCCAGCAGGGGGGAGCGCACGCCCTGCCACTGCACCTGCACCCCGCCCGCAAGCGGCAGGGCGCTCCCCTGAGGCTGGTACTGCACGGGCTGCGGCATCAGCGCCGGGGCGGCCAGAGCGGGCGTGCAGGCCGTCCCCGCGCAGAGCATGACCATGGCAAAAGAGCGAAAACGGCGGGGAAAGGGCATGATGGGCATGATTCCGTTAAAGGCACCGCCCCATGGTGCCCCATCACGCAGCACGACCCAACCCCCACGCGTGCCGCCATGCAACCAGCGCAAAAAGTCCGATCACGCCATAACCGGGCATGACCAGCCCCATGAAGGCCGGTTTCATGCCCCATGCCCCCTGCAACAGGGCAAAACACTGCGGCATGACAGCGCCGCCGCAAAACGCCATGACCAGCAGCGCATTCGCCCGCTGCCGCCATGCCCCCGCCATGTGCAGCACCAGTGGAAACAGGATGGGCATCATCATGGCATTGGCCACCCCCAGCAGGGCGATACACAGCACCGAGCCCATGCCATGGGCCATGATGGCCCCGATGCACAACCCGCCACCCACAAGAGCGGACAGGCCCAGATAGGGTGCGGGCCGGATCACGGCAGGCACCATTAAACTGCCCAGCACATACCCGCCCAGCATGCCCGCAAGCGTGAACGCGGTCAGAAACCGGGTCTGCCCGACCGAAAGCCCCATGCCGCGCGCATAAAGGCCAATGCCATCGCCCGCCATCACCTCCACCCCCACATATACAAACACCACGGCAATCCCGACCCAGGCCATGCCCGCCATGCGCCCCGTGAGCGGGGCGGCATCCCGGCAGGCCAGACGCAGATCAGGCAGGCCCGCATACCGCAGGCCAACAGCCACAAGCACCAGCACAGCCGCCATGACCCGGTAGGGCAGCACCACCGCGTGGGCAAAACCGGCCAGCACCTCCGCCTGTGTGCGGGTATTGCCGCCTGCCGCAAGACGGGCCACCACGCCGCTGATATCGCGCATGACCAGGATAGAAAATATTATAGGTGCGATAATTCCTGAAAGCTTGTTGGCAATACCCATCCACGCAATACGCCGCGCCGCCTGTGCCGGGGGGCCTAACAGCGTGACATACGGATTGACCGCAACCTGCAGCAGCGTCAGCCCCGCGCCCAGCACCGACAGGCCCGCAAGCGCACCAGCATACCAGCCGCGCCCCACGCATTCGCCAAACCCCAGCGTGCCCGCCGCCATGACACCAAGCGCCAGCCTGATGCCACGATACAGGCCCGTGCGCCGTGCGAGCGCCATGGCGGGCAACGCGCAGAAAAGATAGGCGAGGTAAAAACACATCGGCACCAGAAACGCCCCTACCGGCCCCACCCCGAAGGCAACCTGCACGAACGTGATCAGTGGCCCGTTGAGCCACGTGACAAATCCGATGATGAAAAACAGCCCGGCCATGACCAGCAGCGGCCGCACGCCATAAGCCGCGCCTGTTCCGCCCCCGCCTTCATGGTTCAGATCCGCTCTTTCCATGCCCTGCATCCCTCAACCCCATCATACCGGCATCGTAATATCGGGAGAAGAAAAGCGGCAATCCCGCCATGCCGGTTCCGCCCCCTGCCCCGACCTGCTATGGCTGGGCCGCCCCAAACCGCATTACAGGTCTGTTACGCCATGCGCCTGCGCTCCCCCTGGCAGCCGCGCCTGCCCGCAGGCGACGGTTCACCCGCCGAAAGGCTGGCCGACGTTCTGGCTGGTGATATCCTCGGCGGCCGACTGCAATCAGGCGACCGCCTGCCCGCGCACCGCCCGCTGGCCTGGCAGCTTGGCATCGGCCTTGGCAGCGTCACGCGGGCTTACGCCACGCTTGAGCGGCGCGGACTGGTGCGCAGCGTGCGCGGACGGGGCACCTTTGTGGCCGCCAGCCCCAACGGCACGGGGCCGGTGCTCGACCTTTCGGCCAACATGCCGCCGCCCATGTTCAGCGACCGCGCACTGGCCCGCACGCTCGGCCGCCTTGCCCGCACGGTTGATCCGGCACTGTTCAATGTTTATCCACCTGTGGCAGGCCATATCGAACACCGGCGCATCATGGCCCACTGGCTGGCGGAACTGGGCGTGACGTTATCACCCGACCAACTGCTGCTGACCAGCGGGGCGCAGCAGGCCCTTGGCGTGGCCCTTGCCGCCGCACGCAAGGCCGCTCCCGCGATGCTGACCGAGGCCCTGACCTATCCCGGCATGCTCGGCCTCGCCCGGCAGGCAGGCATGCACGTGCAGGGCCTGCCAATGGATGCGCAGGGCCTGTTGCCCGAAGCACTCGACCACGCCCTGCGCCAGCATGCTCCGGGGCGCTGCGTGCTCTATGTCACGCCCACCATGCACAACCCCACCACCGCCACCATGAGCACGGACCGCAGGCGGGAGATCGCACGCCTGTGCAGCAGGCACGACGCGCTGATTATTGAAGATGACGTCTATGACTGCGTGCATGATGAGAGCCTGCCCCCGCTGGTAACGCTCGCGCCAGAACGGACCTTTTATGTCAGCAGCCTGTCAAAGACCCTCAGCCCCGGCCTGCGCATCGGGGCTCTTGCCCCGCCGCCGGGTTTCATGCAGGCGGCGCGTGACGCGCTGCTGAGCGCATCGCTCATGATCGCCCCGCTATCCTACGCCATGATGGCGCAGTGGATGCTTGATGGCACGGCGGCCTCCGTGCGGCAGTCGCTGCGTGGCGAGGCCGGGCGACGGCGCGCGCTGGCCCGTTCCGTGCTTGGCCCGCACCTTGCGCCACCGCCCTATGATGCCTTTCATGCATGGATGCCCATGCCACTCGCCCGCGCGCAATGGTTCGGGGCGGAGGCGGCAAGGCAGGGCGTGAAAGTAACCCTGCCCCAGCCCTTCATGGCCCGGTCAGATGCACAACCCGATGCACCTGCAGGCATTCGCCTATGCCTTGGCCCAACACCCCTGCCCGACCTGCGTGAGGCCCTGCACCGGCTGCGCCATGTGCTTGATGGCATGGACAATAGTGTCACGTGACACTTTCTCCGTGGAAGAAAAGTGTTACACCGCCCTATGCTCGCCGCACCATACAACACATCTGGCGAGGATATTTTCATGACAGCGCAGCCCATCACGGTCATTGCCACACTCCGCGTCCTGCCGGGACATGAAGCGGCGGCGCTCGATGCCATCCGCCATTGCGTGGCGCTGTCGCGGCAGGAAGCCACCAACCTGTCCTATCAATGCCATCGTGACATCAACGATCCCGCCGTTTTTGTGTTTGTCGAGCGCTGGGCCAGCCCGGAAGCACTCGTTGCACATGAAGAAACACCGCACTTCCAGGCCATGAAGGCCGTGTTCGCCACGGCACTGGCCGCCCCCCTTCAGGTGCACATTACCCATGAACTCTGAGGCCGCATCGCTGCGCCTGCTTGGCCGCCTCGCCATTGCGCTGTTCCTGGCCTACATGGCCGTGGCCCTGCCGCTCGCCGCCATTCCGGTGGCGGTGCTGCACTGGCCAGGCTATGGCAACGGGCTGGCCGGACTGGCAGTGGGCATTGCTTTCTTCTCCACCATTCTCAGCCGCAACCATGCAGGCCAGATGGCGGATACGAAAGGCGGCAGACCCTGCATGCGCACAGGGTTGATGATATATGTGGCCGCCAGCCTGATATGCGCCCTCGCAGCCCTGCCTAGCCTGAACAACGGCGCACGCTACGCCATTCTTATCGCGGGCAGGCTTCTGCTGGGGGTGGGCGAAAGCCTGACCATTGTGGGCATGCTGGGCTGGGGCATTGGCCTGGTGGGGCAGGCGCGCGCGGGTCGCGTGCTGGCCTGGACGGGGGCGGCCATGTACGGCGCCTTTGCCGTGGGCGGCCCGATCGGGCTGGCGCTTTACCAGCAGGCAGGGCTGGGCGTGCTCATGGGCGTATCGGCCCTCCTGCCGCTGGCAGGGCTGGCGCTGGTGCACACCATACCCGCCACCCCAACGCATGCGGGCGGCAGGCCGCCGTTCTGGCAGGTGCTGGGCACCATTCGCTGGCAGGGCATGGCCGTGGCCCTGCAGGGCGTGGGCTTTGCGGCACTGGGCGCGTTCCTGCCGCTGCGCTTCATTGCCGCACACTGGCCTGGTGCCGGGCTGGGGCTGACCTGTTTTGGCGCGGCCTTCGTGGCCGGGCGCGTCATATGCGGGCACCTGCCTGACCGGATTGGCGGGCTGCGGGTGGCGCTGCTCTCGCTGTTGATTGAGGCAGCGGGGCAATATTTGCTCTGGGCCGCCCCCTCGCCCATGCTGGCATTGGGGGGTGCGTTGCTGACCGGGGCGGGGTGCTCCATGGTTTTCCCGGCTCTTGGGGTCGAGGTGGTGCGGCTGGTCGCACCTGCCATGCGGGCTACAGCACTAGGCGGCTTCGCGGCATTTCAGGATCTGGCCTATGGCGCCACCGGCCCGCTGGCGGGACTGCTGGCTGACCGGTGTGGCTACGCGGTCGTGTTCGGGCTGGGTGGTGCGTGCGCCACGCTGGGCGCGGGCATTGTGCTTGCACTGCTGGTCCGCCAGCGCGGAGGCATGACATGAATTCAGGCCATGTTTACATTCTGGGCACCTGCGATACCAAGCAGGCCGAACTGACCTATCTGCGCCAGATACTGCGCGAGAGCGGGATTGCTGCGCTGATTGTCGATATCGGCACACAGCATGCGGGGCGGGAGGCGGATATCAGCGCCCGCTCGGTCGCCCGCTGCCACCCGAAGGGAGAGGACTACGTTTTCTGTGGCGACCGGGGACAGGCCATCGCGGCCATGGCCGAGGCGCTGCGCCTGTTCCTGCGCGCGCGCACAGACATGCGCGGCGTGCTGGCCATTGGCGGCTCGGGCGGCACCGCGCTGGTCGCCCCGGCCCTGCAGGCGCTGCCCATCGGCCTGCCCAAGCTTGTGGTCTCGACCGTGGCCTCGGGCAATACCGCGCCCTATGTGGGGGGCGCCGACATCGCCATGCTCTATCCGGTGACCGACATGGAGGGGCTCAACCGCATCTCGCGCGTGGTGCTGGGCAATGCGGCCCATGCCATGGCGGGCATGGCGGGCAATCCCTGCCACCCCGCACCTGACCCGCGCCCCGCCATTGGCCTGACCATGTTTGGCGTGACCACGCCGTGCGTGGAGCAGGTTGTCCACCAGCTTTCAGGCCGGTTTGACTGCCTTGTATTCCACGCCACGGGCACCGGCGGCCGCGCCATGGAACGGCTGGCTGATGACGGGATGATAAGCGGCTTCATCGATACGACACTGACCGAGTTCTGCGATTACGTGGCAGGCGGCATCTTTGCGTGCGATACTGATCGGCTCGGCGCCGTCATCCGCACAGGGCTGCCTTACGTGGGCAGTTGTGGCGGGCTGGACATGGTCAATTTCGGCGCCCGCGCCAGCGTGCCCGCCCACTACAAAGACCGTGTGTTTGTCGAGCACAACCCCCAGATCACCCTCATGCGCACGAATGAGGCGGAATGCCGGGCGATGGGCCACATGATCGGCCACCAACTCAACCGCTGCGCGGGCGAAGTACGTTTTCTTTACCCCGAGGGCGGGTTTTCCGTGCTCGACCAGCCCGGCCGCCCGTTTCATGACCCCGAAGCTGATGAAGCCTTTTATGCAGCCCTGGCCGAGACACTGGAACAGACCCCGCGCCGCAGGCTGATCCGCCTTCCCCATGCCATCAACGACCCGGCTTTTGCCGCGGCGCTGACGCATGAATTTTCGCATCTTTATGGAGACCAACACTAATGCCCCGTATTCCCCGTAGTGATATCCTCGCCCGCTTCAGCAGCATGATCGCCGCGCGCACGCCCATCGTGGGTGGGGGCGCGGGCACCGGCCTTTCCGCCAAATGCGAGGCGGCGGGCGGCATCGACCTGATCGTCATCTACAATTCCGGGCGGTATCGCATGGCGGGCCGTGGCTCGCTGGCAGGGCTGCTGGCCTATGGCAATGCCAACCAGATCGTAATGGACATGGCGCGCGAAGTGCTGCCCGTGGTGCCCGACACCCCCGTGCTGGCCGGGGTAAACGGCACCGACCCGTTCGTGGATTTTGACGTGTTCCTTGATGACGTGAAGCGGGTCGGGTTTTCGGGCATCCAGAACTTCCCCACCGTGGGGCTGATTGACGGCAATTTCCGCAAGAACCTTGAGGAAACCGGCATGAGCTACAGCCTTGAAGTGGATGTAGTGGCCCGCGCCCATAAAAAAGACCTGCTGACAACGCCCTACGTGTTTGACCCCGCTCAGGCGGTGGACATGGCCAAGGCGGGCGCTGACGTGCTGGTGGCCCATATGGGGCTGACCACGGGCGGCGCAATCGGCGCGGAGACGGCGCTGACGCTGGATGACTGCATTACGCAGATCAACGCGATCATTGATGCTGCCCGCAGCGTGCGCCCGGACATCATCACACTGTGCCATGGCGGCCCGATCGCCATGCCGGCCGATGCCCAGAAAGTGCTTGCCGCCTGCCCGGACTGCCACGGCTTTTATGGTGCATCGAGCATGGAGCGCCTGCCCGTTGAGGTGGCGCTGACCGAGCAGACCCGCAACTTCAAGGCACTGACGCGCTGATGATAAAAGAATAAAAGTTTTTGGGTGCCACTTTTTTTAAAAAGACGGCACTCTTTTGAATGCTTTTTGAAAAAAGCTTCACCAAAAACTTTTATCCGGCTTCAGGCGGTCCCTCAGTCCAGGGCTGCTGCTCAAGTGCGGGGGGCTGCCCGGCGGGGCCACACAGGGCATGGGCAAAAGCATGCCGCACCCGCCGGTGGCGCAGGGGCAGCACCACCGTTGCCGGTGTCATGCACGCGCCGGGGTCGAACACATTGCCAGAGACCCAGCGCAGGGCGGTTTTCATCTGGCCGCCCGCAGGCAGCACCATGGCAGACGCGGGCACGGCCTGCTGCCATGCCACAACAACGGGGTGGTGGCGGCCATCCTCAAACGAGACTGGCCCCATTCTTGCAACCGAGCACGCGCGTGCACCGGTGTTGCGCACGACAAGCCATGCGCCACTATGCATCATGCCATTGAACGCGCCCTGCCCGTCATCAAGGCCGAGCGCCATCTGCCGCACCTTGCAGTCAGGCACTGGCGTGGCCTGCGCCTGTAGTGGCAGGTTCCATAGTGTGAGGGCCATCAGCCCCAATATCCTGCCCTTCACGGCCCGGCCTGCACCGGCCCGGTGGGGCTTACGTCAAAATGCGCCACATGCCCGGTGGCGGGATCAAGGTGGCAGGCCCACGCAAAACCCACCCATTCAATGCCACCGCCTGCCCGCAGGAACTGCCCGCGCCCCGATACCAGCGCGGCACTGGCCACAACCTGGCTGCCGGGCCCCGCATCCTGCAGGAAAAAACGGTGCGGCTGACTCCCCATGCGCACCAGCACCCCGCGCGCCGCATTCTGGCACAGGAAGGTGGTCATCTGCCACGCCACATCCTGCGCCTGCACGGCGCGGCGCGTAGCGGGGTCGGCAATGCGGCTGATCTGCCGGTCGATGATCCGCTTTTCAGCTACGGAGGGGCCAGCCACCACAGCCGCGCCACAGGCCGGATGCAGCATGGTCATCAGGCCCAGCCCGGCGCACAGGCCGCGCATCATGTTCTTGATCCCTTCATGCGGGCCTGCCGCAGCGCCATGCCCATCACGCTGCCCGCCTGGTGCCGCTTGGGCACGGCAACACGCTGGGACAGGTAGATGCCCGAATGGCCCGAGCACATATAGGCCACGAAACAGCCCGTGGCGAAATAGACGATATCCGCCGTGCCGAACAGTTCCACCCCCATGAGCGTGCAGGCCAGTGGCGTATTGGCCGCCCCCGCAAACACCGCGACAAACCCCACCCCTGCCAGCAGGTCCGCCGGGGCGTGCAGTAACGGGGCCAGCGCATTGCCCAAACCTGCCCCGATGAAGAATAGCGGCGTCACCTCGCCCCCCTTGAAGCCCGCAGCCAGCACAACCACCGTAAAGACCAGCTTCCACGCCCATGCCAGCGGGTAATGCCCTGCCCCGAAGAAATCGGTAATGGACGCCCCACCCGCCTCCGGTGCGACAATGCCCAGCCCCAGATAGTCACGCGAGCCGCACAGCCACACCAGCCCTATGGTCGCGATGCCGCCCAGTGCGGGCCGCAGCCACGCAATCGGGCAGAGCCTGCGCAGGCGGGCTGCCAGCCGGTGCACCGATTCAGCAAATGCGAGGCTGGCCAGCCCAAAGGCCACCGCCGCCACCATGACCTTGCCCAGAAGCAGCAGGTCAGCATGAAAAAAATGCCCGTCCGCCCCCGCATAACCCTGAAAGGCCAGATGATAGGGCACATGCTCCATGCCCCATGCATGGCATGTCCAGTCCGCCACGATGGCGCTTAAGGCCACGGGCACCAGGGCATCATAATCAATGCGCCCGACCCGGATCACTTCCATGCCAAACACGGCGCCCGCCACCGGCGTGCCAAACACGGCGGAAAACCCTGCCGCGATGCCGGACATGAGCAGGACCCGGATCTCGTAAGGGTTGGTCAGGCGCCACACCCGCCCCACCGCGCTGGCAATGCTGCCGCCCATCTGCACCGCCGTGCCCTCGCGCCCGACCGATGCCCCGAACAGGTGGCTGACCACCGTGCCCATGAGCACCAGCGGCGCCATGCGCAGGGGCACGCCGCCACCGGGTTCGTGGATCTGGTCCACGATCAGGTTATTGCCCCCTTCCGCGGCGCGCCCCCAGACGTGGTAAAGCAACCCCACGACAACACCTGCCACCGGCAGGCCGTAAAGCAGCCACGGGTGCTGCAGGCGTGTCTGCGCCGCCTGGTCGAGCAGCCACAGGAACAGGGCGCACAGCGTGCCCACGCAGGCCGCCATGGGCAGCAACAGGCTGGCCCATATGAGCAGCCCCCCGGACTGGCGCGCCATAGCCCGCGCAAATGCAACAATATTCATGATATTTCGGTCAACCCGGCATTCAGGATGGAACAGCAGGCCAGTCTTGGCTGGCGGTGGATCATGGCTGTACGAAACGCTACACGGATTCCTCCCCTTGTTGCCATAAAGGCAGTGGGCAGGAATCATCAGCGCCCTTGCGGGCAGCGGTTCGACCAGCATGGTCCGGCAGAATCCATTGCCGTATTCTGTTAAAAAAAGCCCGTATCGCCTTGAGGGTCAACTCTGGAAATACGCGGCTCCGGTTGCAGCTATGCCGCCCCCACAAAAGAACGCCGCCTTTTTGAAAAAAGGCGGCACCCAAAAAATTTTGTTATTCCTCAGGCATCTTCTGCCGGTTGCAGGCTTCAGTATCCCCGCCTGAGGTCGCACAGCAGGGCGGGCCGCTCGTTGCGCTCCATCTGGCCGATCACCTCCACCACGTAACGCGCCTGTGCCTCCCGCGAAGCTTCGGAGGCCACATGCGGGGTAATGGTCACGCGCTCATGGCGCCATAACGAATCATCGGGCGGCAAGGGTTCTGGCTCCACCACATCAAGCACCGCGCCGCCCAGAATACCTTCATCAAGCGCACGGAGCAGGTCGGCCTGCACCACATGGTCGCCACGCCCTACATTGACCAGGCCCGCCCCGCGCGGCAACTGCGCGAGCAGGGCGTAATCGATCATGCCGCGCGTCTGCGGCGTGCTGGGCAGCAGGTTGACCACAATATCCACATCGCGCAAGAAATCGGGCAGCTCCGAAGGCCCGGCAAACGTGCGAATGCCTGACACCACCTGCGCCGAACGCCGCCAGCCCGAAACCTCAAAGCCGACCTGCCGCAATACGCGCCCCACATGCGCGCCCAGATGGCCCATGCCCATTATGCCCACGCGGGTCTGGCTGCTGGTGCGTGTGCTGGTGCGCGGGTTATGCCAGTGATGCGCATTTTGCTGCACGGCCCATGCGCGCGCGCCCCGTAACAGCCCAAGCGTGGCCCACAGCACGTAATCAGCCATCAGCACCGCTGTCTGTTCGCCCCCCATGCGCACAAGGGGCACATGCAGCGGAAAGCCTGGGCTATCGAGCAGATGATTGACCCCTGCCCCCGTGCAGATGATGGCCCGCATGCCCCCCATGCGGGCCAGATCATCTGCCGTGGGTTTCCATACCAGTGCATAATCATCAGCAGTGAGTTTCAGCGCTGGGTCATGCCATGCGGCAATGGGCAGGTCGGGTGCGACGTGCTGAAAGGCCGCGCGCCACGTGGCCATGGCGGCGGGTCCGTCCGCACTGATGACAAGCCTTGGCATTTCTTCTCCCGTTATGTGTCCTGCACTTTCAGGCGGTAAGAAGAGACTTACGGCGCAAGGGCATGGTCATGCAATGGATGCTGCCGCCCCCCTGTGAAAACTGGTCAAGGGCCGGGTCAAGCACGTGCAGCCCCTCGGCGCGCAGCATCTGGTTGATGCGCGTGCAATGGCGCGGGCTGACCACGCGCTCGCGGCCAAGGGCCAGCACATTGCAGCCCATGTCGCGCATCGCCTCCTTGTAGCTGACCGGCAGCAGACGGATGCCCTGGGCGCGGAACCAGTCAAGATCTTCATCAGCAATCACGTCCACCGCTGCTATGGCGAGGTTCTCGGCCACCATGGTGAAGATCACGTCAAGATGCAGGAAGTGCTCGGGGAAGTGGATCATGCGGCACGTCCAGCCTGCCGCCTCGAACCAGCTGATGAACTCGGCCGCACCCGCCTCATCCGTGCGGCCGCCGCTTACGCCCACCGCCAGCAGGCCGGGGCGGATGATATGGATATCCCCGCCTTCGATATGGCCTTTGGTGCAGGTTTTCCAGATCTCGTCGGGGGCATAGAATTCATGGATCGGCGTAATCTCGGCCCTGCGCTCGGGGCGGGCAAGGCGGGTGACCACGGTGCCGAATGGCGTAGTCTGTGAACTGTCGCGGGTATAGACCTCGTAGGGCATGCCCTCATGCGGGGTCAGGTAATGGCAGGCGACCTGCGCGCCTTCCAGTACTGCCACGAGTTCACGAAACTGCGCCCCCAGCGCTGCCTGGTCGATGCGCGCGCCACGCGCCATGCTGCTAATGGCAATGTCATTACTTGGTATCCACGCATAATGATCGGGGGGGCAGAGCAGCACGTCGGCCAGTTCGCCTGTTTCACTATCGATAAACCAGCGATTTGCCACCATGTGTCTGTTATCCTGTACCGTGCCGTTGGAACGTTACGATAACGGATATATCTGCCTCTTCAAGATACCAATGATCCGGAGTTTACTTTAGCCGCAGCCAAACTGCGCCCCTGGGCGAAAGACAGGCAGGGCATGAACGCCTGCCTGCCGCGCCAGTACGGGGCGCAGGGCCGTCAGTCATTCGCGCCAAAGGCCGGGCGGGTTGATTCAAACAGGAACCATGTGCGGCGCTCGGTCTCGTCGATCCAGTTTTCAAGCAGGCTGGCTGTCGCCACGTCATTACCTTCGTCGCACACGGCATGAACGGCGCGCAGGCGTGCGGTCAGGGCCAGATTATCCTCACGCAGTTCAGCCAGCATGTCCTCGGGGGTCACATAATCGGCATCGTTATCAGCCACTTTGGTCAGGCGCGCGATCTCGCCAACCGAATGCAGGGTATTGCCACCGATCTTGCGCGCGCGCTCGGCCAATGGGTCGGTCATGGCGAAGATCTGGCTGCTCTGCTCATCAAGCAGCAGGTGATAATCGCGAAAGTGGCGGCCACTCATATGCCAGTGGAAATTCTTGGTCTTGATATAAAGCGCAAAAACATCGGCCAGAACGGCCTTCAGCCCTGCGGCGATGTCACGCACCGCCTCGTGCGCGAGGTCGGTCGGTGTGCCAAGATAGGTTCGCACATGGGCTGCACCTGCTGCGACTGCCTTGTCTGTCATCATGATCTCCGTGGTCTGTCATCGGGCCGGACACGAGCGCCCTGCTGCCGCAGGTACTGTGTCGGGCTCCCTGCGCCCCCAACGCATGGAGGATGGCAGGGTTCATACCTGCCTTTTTGTATTGCAATTGATATTCGTTTGCATTATCGATTGCCTTACTCACGGCGTTATCAGGCAGTTTTCCCAACCGTCGATTTCCCAGCACAGGGCCGTGAAAACTCTTGCGGCATCGCCATCGCGTTCAGGCGATGCCGCCCCTTTTCTTTCCCGCAGGGATCATGCCATGAGCGAGACAACAGGCTGCACGGCCGATTGGCACCTCGAACATTCCACTCCCGAGCAGTTGCTGCATTATCTTGACCCCCACTACCCTTTTGCCCGGCAGGCCAATGTGCTGGCCCGACGCTTTCGGGATGTGCAGGCTTTGTGTGATGGCGGCGAGGCAACGCCCGCGCTGACCCGGCTGCGCAATGCGCTGGCGTTCCATCTGATCAAGCTGTCACGGTGGTGGCGGTTTGATTTCTGTCCGCGCGGGGTTACGGGGGTGAACAACCCGCTGTTCCTCACCTACGTCAAGAACCATGCCGAACGCAGTGTTGATGATGAAAGCCTGCTCGATGCCTTTACCGCGCAGCGTTACATGCATGCGGGTGATGGCGGCCACATCGTCATACTGGGGTATGATCCGCTGACCGACCCCACGATTTCCATTTTATACGGCGTGGACGGGCAGCGCACGTTCCGGTTTGCTACCGGTTCACACGGGGCCGAGCCATTATGGAACGGTCAGGGCTACCCTGATTTTGCCTCCGCGTGGCTTGCGGCGCGTGCGGTGCATGCGCTCGTCTGTGACAACAGCACCGACCTGCATGAATTCGAGACCGCGCAGCGCGAGCATATGTGGGCACGGGCATGGCATCAGCAGCACTTTCACCGCAGCCGCAAGCTGCCGCTCATCCAGCTTTATGCGCAGGCACGCGCGCAGCTTTCCAACTGCCAGTCGGCCTTTGGCCGCGCAGAAATGAAAACCGTGACCGACCGCCTGGCCTTCACCCTGGCGCAGACCGCCTTCCAGCGGCGCATGACCGTGGCTGACCTGATTGAGGAGAGCGACATGCTGGCCATCAACCTGCGTGCCGCCAATACCATAAAGCAGCGCGCGCGGGCCTATGTGGCGACATGCATCGACCCCCTTGTGCGGCCCGAGATGGATATCCTGCTTGACCGCGTGGTCTCTTACGTGCCCCGACGGTGCCCCTGAGCACATGGCAGAAAGAATGCCGCCTTTAAAAAAGAGCGGCATTCAATCGATTTTATTTTATAAAACGCGTGTTTTACTGCGCGGTATAGCCACCATCAATAACCAGTTCGCTACCGGTCATGAACTTTGATTCGTCCGATGCCAGGAACACGATGCCGTAGGCAATGTCATCGGGTTCGCCCAGATGGCCAAGCGGATGCAGGTCAATCAGCTTCTGCCGGGCGGCAAGCTGGTCCGGGGTCGCGGCTGTCAGGCCCTGCACCATGGGGGTCCAGATATAGCCGGGGTGCACGGAGTTGACGCGGATCTTGTAGCCCGCTTTGGCGCAATGCAGCGCAGCCGATTTGGTGAACAGCCGCACGCCACCCTTGCTGGCATTATAGGCCGCAAGTGTAGGGTCGCCCACCAGCCCCTCGATGGAGGACAGGTTGATGATCGACCCGCCGCCATGCGGCTTCATGGCCTCGATGGCGTAGCGCGTGCCCAGAAACACGCCATCGAGATTGACCGACTGCACGCGCCGCCACTCTTCAAGGCTGGTCTGCTCGACCGTGCCGGTATAGGCGATGCCCGCATTGTTGACCGCAATGTCAAGCCGCCCGAAACGGGCCTGCACGGCGGCCATGGCCTGCTGCCAGCTTGCTTCCTCGGTTACGTTGAGCTTAACAAACATCGCCTCGCCACCGGCGGCTTCAATCTCGGCCACAACGGCCTCGCCTTCGGTTTCCTTGAGGTCGCCGATGACAACCTTCGCCCCCTCGCGGGCCAGAAGCTGGGCCGTAGCCCGGCCAATGCCGAGTGCTGCCCCGCTGACAAGCGCGACTTTTCCCGATACGCGTCCCATGAATACTCTCCTGCTTGCATGAACCTGTGTGCAGGCGTCTCAGAAATCGAACCGCCCTGGTGCCAGGTTTTCCTTACCCTGCCGGATCTGCTCTCACGCCTCAATGACACGCGTCAGGCTCTTTTAAATATGAACGACGGCCTGAAACGCCTCAAAAAAAGAACGCCGCCTTTTTGAAAAAAAAGGCGGCACCCGGAAAGTTTTATTATTGATGGAGGCTGTCTTCATCCACCCGCGCGGCATGTGCATGACAGACGCGGCTCAGGCATTACCCCTCGCCATGGGCAATGTCCATGAGCGCCTTGCCAAGTTCGGTCTTGATCATGCGCCTGGCATAGGCTTCAAGCCCTGCGGCATCGATGAACCCCATGCGGAAGGCCACCTCATGCGGCGAGCCTACCAGCAGCCCTTGCCGGGACTGGATGGTCTGCACGAACTGCCCGGCCTGCATCAGGCTGTCGGGCATGCCGGCATCAAGCCATGCACAGCCGCGCCCAAGCCGCTGCACATGCAGTTCATCCGACTGCAGGTAAAGGCGGTTCAGGTCGGTAATTTCCAGTTCGCCACGCGGCGAGGGCTTGAGGCTGCGCGCATATTCACGCACGCGGCCATCATAAAAATACAGCCCCGTTACGGCCCAGTTTGATTGGGGGTCGGTGGGTTTTTCAACAATATCGATTGCATGCCCGTCTTCGGCAAAACTCACCACGCCATAACGCTCGGGGTCGCGTACCTGATAGGCAAATACCGTAGCCCCGCTCGGCCGGGTGGCGGCGGCGCGCATCTGCTTGCCCAGATGGTCGGCAAAGATCAGGTTATCACCAAGAATAAGCCCGCATGGTGAATCATCAAGCCAGTCATCGGCAATGACAAAGGCCTGGGCAATGCCATCGGGCTCGGGCTGCTCGCGGTAGGTGAAGGTAACACCCATATCCGCGCCATCGCCCAGAAGCCGGCGGAACAGCGGCAGGTCGACGGGGGTGGAAATGATCATGATATCGCGTATCCCCGCCAGCATGAGCGTGGAAAGCGGGTAGAAGATCATCGGCTTGTCATAGACCGGCAGCAACTGCTTGCTCACCGCCAGTGTCATGGGGTGCAGGCGCGTGCCCGATCCGCCTGCCAGAAGAATACCCTTGGTCGGCTTTGCGCTACCGTGTTCGCTCATGCTGCTGTTCCCATCTTGTCACCTGTCTGCCCAAGGCGCTTGCCATCGTAGCGGGCGGCGCGGATGCCCTCCCACCAGGCGCGGTTATCGAGGTACCACTGCACCGTGCGGCGGATACCGTGCTCAAAATCATGCTTCGCCCGCCAGTCCAGCGCCTGCTCGGCATGGGTGGGGTCGATCTCGTAACGGAAATCATGGCCCGGCCGGTCATGCACATGCCGGATCAGGCGTGCATGGGACCCGGCGAGGTCCGGGCGCAGCTCATCAAGAATGGCGCAGATCGCTTCGACGACCTGCATGTTGGTGCGCGGCTGGCGGGCGCCGATGGCGTAGGTCTCGCCGGGCTGGCCGCGCTCGACCGCGCGGACCAGCGCTTCGGCATGATCCTCGACAAACAGCCAGTCGCGCACGTTCTGCCCGCTGCCATAAACCGGCAGTTCACGCCCTTCGATGGCGTTGATGGTCACCAGAGGGATCAGCTTTTCGGGGAAGTGCCACGGGCCATAATTATTCGTGGTGTTGGTGACAAAGGTGGGCAGACCATAAGTATGGTACCATGCCCGCACCAGATGATCGGATGATGCCTTGGAGGCGGAATACGGGCTGCGCGGGTCATAGGGCGTATGCTCGTTGAACGGCGGGTCACCCATCTCGAGCGCGCCGAAGACTTCATCGGTCGAGATGTGGTGGAAGCGGAAGGCCTTGCGGCGGGCTTCATCCTGCTGCACCCACCACCGCCGCGCGGCCTCGAGCAGCGTATAGGTGCCCACGATGTTCGTGCTGACAAACGTGCCTGGCCCATCGATGGACCGGTCGACATGGCTTTCAGCGGCAAGATGCATGACCGCATCGGGCGCAAACTGCTCGAATACCCGGTCCATGGCCTGCTGGTCGGTAATATTGGCGACCTCAAGGCGGTAACGACCGCTTTCTGCGGCATCTTCCGTTGCTTTTATACTTGCGGCATAGGTCAGGGCATCCACATTGAGGATCTCATGCGTGGTGTGCCGGACCAGATGCCGCACGACCGCCGAGCCAATGAACCCACAGCCCCCCGTTATCAGTATACGCATTTCCTACTCCTTCCCCTTGTCGCGCCCGCCAGATGCCATGCTCCGGCCCGCGCGGCAGGCCAATTATTTCGCATGGGCACGCCAGACGGAAATATTGGCAATGATATCAGAACCACCACGACTTAACGCTACAGTTAAGGGGGCTTATATGTCATAAATATGAACAAACCTACCTTCAATCATGTCGCTCCGGGCGGGTGCCGGATCAGGCCATATGCCGCGCCGCCACCATGGCGTCACGCGCATCGATGCGCTGCATGATGCGCCGCCCGAGGCGCTGCGAAGGGCGCTCGACCAGATGGTAACAGACCACTCCCACCAGCAGGCACAGGGCGAATATGGCCACGACCGCGACCAGCCCCGCGGCAAAATCCAGTTGCCGCAGCCATGCCCCCATGCCCCAGGCCAGAATGCCGATGATGAGGTAATGCGTCAGGTAAAACGAAAATGATATGCGCCCCAGCCACACCACCGGCGCCGAGGCCAGCAGCGTATTGACCACGCCGCGCTGGTAGGCAAGGCCGAACACCAGAACAGTAAACCCGAACACGTCACACACCGGCAAAACCGGAAAGAACAGGGTTACGGCAATAAACCCCACAGCGCCCAGTGTAAGGGCCGCCGCATAACGCTCCGTGCTGTCAGGTGCGAGGTGATAGACGCGGTAAAGCACGACCCCAGCCGCAAAACAGAAGAACATGCGAACGGCGCCAAACGTGCCCGTGGGGTTGTTGTTGGCGTGGTGGGCGGCAAACAGAATGACCACCAGTGCGGCCAGGCTTGCAGCACACAGGACCACAGCACTGCGCACCGATGTGATGCGCATCGCTACCATAGCCAGCATGGGGAACAGGATATAGCCCAGTACTTCCGCGCTCAGCGTCCATGATACGATATTCCACTCCCCCAGTTTCAGCACCGTCCAGCTCTGCACCAGCAGCAGCGTCTGCACGAAACCGGGCCAGGACAGGTTATGCGCCCTGTAGGCAAAGGCGGGGTCGGTATAGGCGCGCTGCATGGCCACATAACCTGGTGCAAACAGCACCAGCGGCACAATAGCCAGCAGCACGACTGTATTGAGCGGATAGACACGAAAGAAACGGACAATAAAAAAGTCCCGTATCACGCGCCATGTGGGCATGCGAAACTGTTCCTCATGCACATGCATGAGAATGAAGCCCGACAGCACAAAGAACAGATCAACGCCCCGAAAGCCATTGAACAGGAAAAGCGACTGCAACAGCCACGGCATATGCAGCATATCAGCAGCCAGACCATAGAAATGGGTGGTGAAAACCCATAGCGCCGCAACACCACGCACTCCTGTCAGGCTGGGGATGGAACGGGCCCTGGGCATGTGATTCCCCCTTCAGAGATTGCCTGAACAACAACTCATCAACACAAAAACAATAAAAGTTTTCGGATGCCGCCTTTATTTTAAATCAGGCGACATGCCCTGAAGCCGCGTGGCACGGGCTTCACCAAAAACTGATTTATACTGACGCGATGTTTCCGGGCGGCCTGAACCACCCCCCGAAAACAGCCTGCACGCGCCTAGAAGAACCGTTCTTCAATCGTCACGACATCACCGGGCAGCAGCACCGTCTCGCGTGAGATGCGGCCTTCATGCGCGGGGGTATCGAGGTCTTCATGGCGCACGTCGTTCGCATGCCCGGTCACGGCGCGATAGGTAAAGCCACCGGCAAGGGCCACGGCGGTGAGCATGGTCATGCCCGGCTGGTAGGGATACTGCCCGGGATGATTGACCTCACCAAGGATGTAGATCGGCCTGTACTGCGCGATCTCGACCGAAACGCTGGGCTGGTACAGAATGCCCTTTTTGCCAAGGTCGGCAGCAATGCGCTGTGCAAGCTCGCCTGGCGCCGAGCCTGCCGCCGGCACGACCCCAAGCAGCGGAAAATCGATATTGCCGTTGTCACTCACCGTAAAAGTATTGCTCAACTGCGGGTCATTATAGGTAATGACCCGCACCTGGTCGCCCGGCCCGAGGTGATAGGCCCGGCCATCCACCGGGGCAAAGGACTGTTCCTGCCCCGATGCGCATGAGCCCAGCGCCAGCAGGGCCGTGGCACCGATTGCGTGCAGTATTCCAGGCCGACACGTTTTCCGTATCATTGCAAACATGGCCACTCCCAAATCATTCAATGCTGTTTTTCTCTTTCCGGGTGCGGGCCATGTGGCCCTTTAGCCGGAGATGGAAAAACCCAATAGTACCGTATTGCTCGTAAACGTCGAAAGACGTCCCGGGATGTTCAGGTAATTCACGTTTCCGCCTGATGTGGCGTTATTGACATAGTTATAGGTAAGTGAGGCACGCACATGGCGATCGATGTTCCAGAACACCGTTCCGCCAAAATGAATCTGTTTTTGCAGGCGGCTGCCCTCAAAGCTCGCCACTGCCGAGCCCTCCGTCTGCTGGCTGGACTGCGAACTGCTTTCCCCGAACTCGCCATAGGCGCGCACGAACACGTTATGCCGCAATTCATGATCCCATTGCAGCCGCACGTCGGTAATGACCTGGTTACGGGCAAAGGGGGTTTCGGGGTCGCTGATATGCCGTGCCGCGGTCAGGGTCACGGTATCGATACGGCGCGGCATCCACGCCACATTGGCCTCGAACGTAGGCGTGCTGACCGAGGGGCTGTAGCCATTCTTGAAGCTACGCGTCTCGCCACCGACAAGCAGCCGGTACTGCCACACCTGCCCACGGCGGAAATCGACACCTACAAACCCCGCCCCATCGGCGTAGTTGTTGGTCGAGGCCTGAACCGCCTGGTCGAACTGCGCAGCCGATCCGCGCAGCACGGCGACAAGCGCATCCCCGCGCGAGAACTCGTAGCGCGAGGTCAGCGATCCGGTCTCGACCTTGTGGCTGATCGAATCATAATCGATCGAAATCGGCCCCGGTGCCGTGCCGAACGAGAAATCCTGATAGTCGAATGCCGGGATCAGGCTGAAGCGCCCGAACACCTTGGTATAGCTCAGCCGCCCGTCATTGACCTGGTAGGGCACGGGATAGACCACCCCGTACACGCCCAGATTGGTGGCCGAAAGGTGGTACTGATAGTGCGAAAACGCGGCACTAAGCGTGTCATGGCCCAGGTTGAGCGACCCGCCAATGCTGCCATGCCAGTTGGTATAGCTGGCGATGGACTGGGTGGGGTAGCGGTGGTCGTCCATCCCCACCGAGGCCCCGAGCGCATGCCGCCGCCAGCGTGAATTCGCACTGACATTGGCCGATGTCTGCACCGCCGGGCTGCCGGAGCCGGGAATGCCCAGCGTATTGGTGTTGTAACCCACGTTTTCTGAAGCACTGGGCCTGAGCAGCCAGCTGCCCATGCCGATTCCATCACTCTGCTGGCCCATCATCTGGTGGGTCACGACCGAGCCGGTCAGGTCGGTGGAATAACCCGGCACGTCGGAGGGAAAAAGCTGCTGGATGAGCTGGGCATGGGCCGCCTGCGCATGCAGCCCTACCCCCAGCGCCACCATGCCGCCCACCGCCCCATACCGCAGGCCACGCCGCACCCCGCCGCGACCACGCAACCGCACTACCTTCATACCCTACCCTAACCTAACCTGTAATCGTAACGCGGGGCTTTCCCCCCGCGCGTGGGACCAACCGGTGCACCATGTCATGCAGCCCCGGGTCCAGCCGGTAGGCAGCAACAGCCATTGCCAGACCCACTGCCACGGCGGCACCTGCCGAGACCAGCAGGGTCATGGGAACAAGCAGACTCACAATCAATGCCCCTGTCATAATCATCATACCTGGCACAAGGCGCCAAGTCTGCCGTGACAGGCAATCCGACAACAGGTAAAGCGCAATTAAATTAATCGTGACCCGCAGGGTCCACGCCGCTGCAGCCCCCGGCAGCCCCCACCATTTGATGAACAGCCACAGCACGCAAAAGAACGGCAGGATCTCCACCATCGACACCTTGGCCGTGATATGTGGCCGCCCCTGCCCCTGCAAAAGCCCGTAAGGCAGGAACGCAATGCCGTTGGTCCAGGCGCCAAACATCAGGATCTCGGCCACCGGGCGCGAGACATCGGCAAAGTTGCCGCCCACCCACATATGCAGGAACGCGCCCGAAAACACGATGCCCGGCGCGCAGATCAGCCCAAAGCCATAGGTGAGCGAGGACGTGGCCCGCCGCGTCAGGTCAACCGCCTCGCCACGCTCGGCGCGTGACAGGCGCGGGAACAGCGTGCGGGCCAGTGCCGTGGCCACAACCTGCGAGCGCATGGCCAGGTTCATCGGCACGGTATACTGCCCCACCGATGTAACACCCAGCGTCGCACCAATGATAAGCTGGTTGGAGGTATCAAGCAGCGGGTTGATCAGGCTCGATATGCTGACCCACGAGCCATAGCCCAGCAGGCGCTTGAGCCATGTCACGTCAAAGTCAAGCGGGCGGATGGGCCATTCCAGCGCCATCACCACGCAGTAGGACAGCACGATCATGCCCAGCCGCGACAGCACGATCGAAGGCAGCACAACCGTAAGCTGTGGCCCCCATATATGGATGCAGATCAGCGGAATGATCTGCCCCGCCATGGTGGTGGAGGAATTGAGCATGTTAGAGAGCAGGAAGCGCTCGCGCGATTCCATTGCCCCCGTAGCCACGCCGTTGATCATGCCCAGCGGCAGCATGACCGCCATCCACGGATAGGCATGCCGCGTCTCGGCCATCAGGTCGGGCGGTATGCGCACGAAATGCAGCAGCACCATATCGCCAATGGGATACAGAATCAGCCCGCCCAGCGCGCCGAGGCCAAGATTGCTGTAAAACGCGGTCATGAGCACGGGCGAGCGCTCGCGTGATGTGGCATGCCCCAACTGTGCCAGCGCATTGGCCGAGGCGCGCGACAGCCCGAAATCAAGAAACCCCAGATACCCCAGCAGAATCCATGAAATGGCGACGATACCGTACCGGTCCGTGCCAATCAGGTGCAGGTAGAATGGCACCGTGCCCAGCGAGACGATGATGGGGAAGATCGAACCAAAGACATTGAACAGAAAATTGGTGGAAAATTTGTTCTTCGCCATCACTCCGCCCCTGCCGCGGCCATGTTGGCTTCGGGGCGTGTGCGGCCCAGCACCTGCTGGTAAAGCTGCGCATATTCATGCGCCACGCTGTGCCAGTCATAGCGGCTGGCCACATCCATGTTGCGCGCCCGCAGGGCATCGGCCGTCTCGGGCAGGGCAGCGGCCATGTCCTCGGCCTCGCGCGCACCAGGGGCGAGATTGTCAGGGTCCACCATCACGCCTGCCGCCCCCTGCTGCATGAGGCGCGCAAAGGGGGTGATGTTGCTCAGGATGGGCACAAGCCCGGCCGACATCGCCTCCACCGCCGCAAGGCCAAAGCCTTCATGCGCGGACAGGCAGCCAAAGAAGCTGGCCTCCCCCATCAGGTCGCGCAGTTCGGCATCCGACGGGCCGGACACGATACGCAGGCTGTCCTCTATGCCGCAGGCGCGGGCCTGCTGGCGCAGGTCATCGGCCGTGAGGTTGGAATCCTGCCCTGCCACAACCACCTTCCAGCCGGAGTTATAGGCCCGCAGCAGGGCTACAAGCTGGAACAGAAGCTTGAGGCGCTTATGCACCGCAAAGCGGCCAAAGGCGAGAATGGTGCGGTTGGGCGTGCGCGATGCTGCATCACGGAAGCGGGTCTGGTTGATGCCGTTCTCGATGGTGAGCAGGCGGCCTGCCGCCACATGACGGAACAGGTCGGCATCGCTGTAGCTGCACGCCACGATCTTTTTGTACGCCCGCACCGAGATGGGGGTAATGGTGCGAAACCAGATTTCCTTGATGCGCCTGAGCGCGCCGGTATGGAAAAAGCCGCCATGGGTCGAGGCGATCATGGTCTTGCGGTGCAGCGGCCATGTCCAGGCCAGGAAATCGAAGAAGAAGTCGATCGCATGCACATGCAGGAGGTCAAACCCGCCAATATGCCGCAGCACCTGTGGCGCCAGCGGGTATTTGGTCGAACCCCGCCACGCCAGCCGGGTGACGGGTATGCCATCAACCACATCCCGGTGCGGCAGCTTGCCGGGACGGCCGAACACGGTGTCAAGCGTCAGCACCTCGGCGTCAATGCCCAGCCTCTGGCGCTGGCTGCGGGCGAGATTGAGCAGGGAGTCTTCCAGCCCACCGACCGAAGGGCTGAACTGGCGGCAGATATGCAGGACTTTCAATGTTTCATCCCCCCGTTTTTTACTGTTCATCAAAACGGCTCAGGATCCTGATGTCCCTGTTGCCGTAACTGTAGCCCATCACGTCCATCGCATTATCCTCCACCATGGTGGCGACCACGCCGGCGAGGTGCGCGCCACAGGCTTCAAGCCGCTCCAGGCAGGCCATGACGGCACGCTGGGCCGTGCTCTTCCAACGGCACACGAAAATCACCTGATCGGCCATGTTCGCGTGCACCAGCGCATCGCTCAGCCCCAGCAGCGGCGGGCAGTCGATGATGATGAGTTCATAGGAATGCTTGAGCTCGACAAGCATCGCGCGCAGGCGGCGGATCTCGACGGGGCTGAAAGCATGCTCGATGGTCCGGCCCGCCGGAATGTAGTCAAACCCGGCCTCGGGGTCGGTGCGGATCACGTCCGCCACCCGCACGCCACTCGTCACGAGATCGCTCATGCCCAGCGAGGGGCGGCCCGTGGTGCCATCGGTCAGGTAATGGTCGAGCATGCCGCGCCGATGATCGGCATCGATCACCAGCACTTTCTGCCCGCCACGCCTTGCCACGGCGGCCATCCACAGCGCCAGCGTGCTCTTGCCTTCCTCTGGCCCCGCCGAGGTAATGGCAAGGCAGAGCGGCTGGCCGCCTTCATGCACTCGCATGGAAAGCTGCATGACAAGGCTGCGCACCGCCTCGGTCGCGCGCGAATAGGGGTGATCGAGCACATGGCGGCGCACGGTCTGTTCGCTCCTCCCCCCCACCTTGGGCACCACGGCCAGCAGCGGCAGCGGAATGGCGGCGCGCAGGCGTTCGATCTCGGTAAAGCCCGCCGTGAAGTAATCGCGCAGCAGCACGGCACCCGCCCCTGCGGCAAGGGCTACTGCAATAAGCCCGATGCCAAGCTTCTTGCGGTTGGGAAAGCTGGGCACATCCGGTGCCGACGCATGCGACACCATGGCGATGGGCGGCTGCAGCAGAGCAGCGCGGTCCACCACTTCCTTGGCGTGCTCGAGGAAGGTTTCATAAACCGTGCGCGCGCTCTGTGCTTCCTGGTCAAGCGTGCGGTATTCCGCCTGCGGGCCGCTCTGCCCGCCCGCCTTCTGGCGCAGCAGGTCAAGGTTTTCGTTCAGGCGGTCCACCTCGGCGCGGGCGGAGATCTGGTCCTCGCGGATGGTGTTGAGCGCTGCCTGCGTCTCGGCGGCGAGGCTTGCCTTTGTGGTCGCGATCTGCTGGTCAAGCGCGCGCAGGCGGGGGTGCTGGGGGCCGTAGGTCGCAGCCTCCTCCTGGCGCGTGCTTTCAAGCTGCATGAGCGAATTGGCGGTCGCCACCAGGATCGGCTCCTGCGACAGGGCGACGGCGGCGCGCGCATCGCCCCTGGCCGCTGCATCCTTCAGGGCATCGGCACGGGCCTGGGCTGCGGCAAGGCGGCCCTGCGCCTGGCTGAGGTTGGAGGCGGTATCGGCAATCTGGCGCTCGATCAGCGGGCTTGAGGTGCTGCCCTCGTTGGTATTGGTCAGGCCATGGGCGTTATCAAAGGCGTTGGCCTTCTGCACCGCATCGAGCCAGCGCTGGCGCAGGGCGGCGGTGCGGCTGTCGAGCCACGAGGCCACGCGGTTGATGTCCGCCGTCTGGCGCGCAAGGGCAATACGCTGGTAATTGGTCACCACTGCATCGGCCAGCGCTGCGGCGCGTGCCGGGTCGCCATCAACCACGCTGATGTCAAGGATCTGGGTGCGCGGCTCGGGTGTGATGGTCAGGCTGTTGAGGAAGGCATCCTCCTCATGCATGCGCTGCACCTGCGGGTCTACCGTTTTTGCCGCGTGGCACAGAAAACCCAGCCCCATGTGGCACAGCCGGTCGCGCAGGCCGACATGGGCAGGCTGGGCGGGTGGCGGCAGTTGCGCCAGCACGGCGGCGGCTACATCGCGCGAATGGATCATCGCAGCCTCGGTCGAGACCAGTTCATCATCCGGCGGCGCCTGATTCTGCTGCTGGCCGTTGGGGGCGAGCGGGTCCTGCTGCGCATGACCTGCCACCACGACAGTGGCCGTGGCCGTATAGCGCGGCTTGAGCGAGAGCGTGACCGCCCCCCCCACCCCCACCACGCCAAGCACGGTCAGGGCAAACAGCATCCGGTGCCGCAGGAAGGCGCGGCATGTCTGGCGAATGACGAGGCCGACATCCTGTGCGGTCCATGACATTGAAGGGTTCCGTCCCTGTATGGAAACATAATTCATGCTGCTTACCCGGCGAGTTTCCGTGAGAGGGGGGAGGCTGCCCGCAGGCGGAGCCTGCGCTGCAGGTAGACAAGGACATAGAAGCCGAACACCGGCAGCCCCAGCACGTAACGCCGCCACAGCCTGCGTGGCTCGCGCATCAGGCGCACCAGCCATTCCAGCCCCATATTGGCCACCCATCGTGGCGGCCTGCGCACCCGGCCCGCCGCATGGTCAACCAGCGCGCCCGCCGTAACGAACACGCCGGTAGGCAGGTGGTCGATATTGTCACGCAGCCAGATTTCCTGCCGGGGCATGCCCATGGTCAGCAGGATGATGTCGGGCTTTGTCGCTAGCAGGCGCTCGAGCAGTTGCGTGGACTCACGCGAGCCGGGGGTGAGGTCAAAAAAACCATGCTGCGTGCCTGCGGTCCGCACGCCGTAACGTGCCGAGAAAGCCTCCGCCGCGGCATCGACCACGCCCGGCTTTCCCCCGATCCAGAACACAGAAGCCTCCGGCCCCAGGCGCTCGAGCACCGGGCCGATCCATTCCGGCGGCGTGGTGCGTGGCAGCGAGCGCCCGGTCAGCACGCGGGCGGCGAGCTGCACGCCCGCGCCATCGCAGAACGCGATATCCGCCCGGCGGAACAGCCCGCGCAGCCACGGATGTTTTTGTGATTCGACAGCCATATGGGCATTGGCGTTGACAATGGCCATTTTCCGCCCGCCCTTTACGGCATCGATCACGCGCGTGACAATTTCAGCGCGCGTGATGTCGTGCAGGGGCAGCCCCATGACATCGACAATCGCATCATCCAGCTTTATTTCCGTATTTGCGTTCATTTTGAATACACCGTTCATCATTATTGCAGTTCAGGAATTCAGAACGCATTCCGTGAGAAAATCTCGCGCTTGATGGTCAGGAAGATGATCTTCATATCCAGCCAGATCGACCAGGCGCGTATGTATTCCAGGTCCAGCACCACACGGCGGCGCAGGTCCTCGCGCGTGACAAGTTCGCCGCGCGATCCGTTGATCTGCGCCCAGCCGGTAATGCCGGGCTGCACGCGATGACGGGCCACGTATTCTTCCATCGCCTCGTGCAGCAGTTGCCCGCCCGCACGGGTCTGGGGGGCATGCGGGCGGGGGCCTACGAGCGACATCTCGCCACGCAGCACGTTAAAAAGCTGTGGCAGTTCATCAATGCTCAGCCGCCGGATCACCCGCCCCACGCGCGTTACGCGCGGGTCGGTGCGCGAGGTCTGGCGCGCGGCACCACTATCGGCCATGTCGGTATACATGGAGCGGAACTTGAACACGTTGAAATAGCAGTTGTTGAAGCCCTGGCGCGGCTGGCAGAACAGCACCGGCCCGCGGGAGTCCAGCTTGATGGCCAGCGCCACGAGGGCAAGGACGGGAGCGATCGCAATCAGGATCAGCACGCTGGCACTCAGGTCGAACGCACGCTTTTCCAGCATGTCCCACTCGCTCAAGGGCCGGCGCTGCAGAACCGTGAGCGAAAACGGCCCGAAGCGCTCGACCGGCCAGAAGTGACAGTCCTCCGTCATCAGGGTTGGCACGACATAAACATCGGCCAGCACACCGCGCAGCCGCCACAGCACATCCATCACATGCTGCTGACCGCCCTCGGCGGGGGGGAAGCTCATGATGACGGCATCAATGCCATCTTCGCGCCCGCGCTGCACGAGCTCATCAATCGTACCGTCAACATTGCTGCCCTGATCATCAAATATGCCAACAAGGCGGAACATGCGCTGCATGCGGGTATTGATGCGCGCGGCCATCTGGGTCGCCTCCGCGCCTGAACCGATAATCGCCACCTTGCGCGTGAGGCGATGGACCATCGCGTCCGTGTGCAGCACGTAAGTACCGATAATCCGTTCAGCCGCCAGCGCCACGACAACAAAGACCAGCCATTCGCCGCCCATCCGCACCGCAACACCCACCGGCCAGGACAGCATGACCAGAATGGCGCAGAACACGATCAGGCCAAACAAAACGGGCGGCGTGAGATAGCGGAGCTGGAAAGAGAGCCGGGTGAGATCGGGAATGTCGAGCAATGGCACATTCTTGGGAAACAGGAAAAACGCCCCGCCCGCCATGACATTGGCCAGCAGGAGCGCGCCGGACAGTTCGGGTGTGTCGTAAATGCGCTGCCAGGCGATGCAGGCCACGACGGCAAGGCACACGCACATCGCATCTGACAGCACGACCACCTGCGACACGACGGGATGGCGGTAGGAAAAACTGCTTTCACCTGCCCGGTGCATCAGGCGCCACCGCGAAGAGATGCCATCGACCCCCGTTGATAGCGACAGGTCGGATTCACCATTTTCCAAATGCCTGAGTGCCTCGCTCATTTTGAAACATCTCCTGTCAACGCGGGCCGCAGCCTGCCACCGGATACAGCTTCCCTTGCCATTCCCCCGCATTACGCATACGGGCACCAAACACTCTTCACCTTTTTATTGTTTTTATGACTTTCGGGACATCAGTTCCCGTAACGGCATTATTCTGGGTATTTTAGGGCCAAAATATGTCATTGCCGCAATATGGAAACATGATTTATCCGTCACATCTTATTTATTAAAAATTTAACAATTCTACGGAACCGTTCTTATACCGAAACGAAATTCCCGCATATTGTCCCCGTCCTGCTTTTATGGGGCATCCATGGGCACATGCCCCTGAATGCCTCCATGCTTTCTTGTCACTGCCGTCCGTAGGTATCCTCGAAGCGGACGATGTCGTCTTCCCCAAGGTATGGCCCGGACTGCACTTCGATCAGGGTCAGTGGAATGCGGCCAGGATTTTCCAGACGGTGCATACAGCCTAACGGCAGATAGACACTTTCGTTTTCCTGTATCAGAAGATTTTCATCATCACGCGTGACCAGGGCAGTGCCACTGACCACAACCCAGTGCTCGGCGCGGTGGAAGTGCTTTTGCAGCGAGAGTTTCTGCCCCGGATAGACCACGATGCGCTTGACCTGAAAGCGCTCGCCCTGGATCAGCCCCTCGTAAAAACCCCAGGGCCGGTAACAGCGGTTGTGAATTTCGGCTTCCGTCCGGCTGGCCTTTTTCAGCTGGGCCACAAGGGCCGAGACATCCTGCGCATAATCACGATGGATGGCGAGCACCGCATCCGTCGTGACAACCAGCACGATATCGGTCAGTCCCGCCACTGCCGTCAGCATGCCCTCGCTGCGCACGTAGCAGTTATGGGACTGCTCAAGCACCACGTCGCCCACGACCACGTTGCCGCCTGCATCCTTGTCGCCAAGTTCCCACAGTGCATTCCAGTTCCCCACATCCGACCAGCCCAGATCGGCGGGAATGACCAGTGCGCGGTCGGTGCGTTCCATCACGGCGTAATCGATGCTCACGCTCGGGCAGCGCAGGAAGGCTTCTTCATCAAGCCTGCGGAAGGTCAGGTCATGCTGGCTGCGGGCCAGGGCAGTGCGCACGTTTTCCAGCACATCGGGTTCATGCCGCGCCAACTCGGCCAGCATGACCGAAGCAGGGGCCATGAACATGCCCGAATTCCACAGATACCCTCCCTCGCGCAGCATTTCGGTCGCGCGCAGATGGTCCGGTTTTTCAATAAACCGTGTGACGCGGTATACGCCCTCATCGGGCTGATCGGGGTGCACCGGCGCGCCGGTGCGGATGTAGCCATAACCTGTCTCGGCCACGTCGGGCTTCATGCCGAATGTGACGATATAGCCTTCGCGCGCCACTTTCGCCGCCTTTTCCAGCACGGCGGGCAGGCGCTCGGGGTAGCGGAAGGCGGCATCGGCGGCCATGATCCACAGCAGGGTTTCGGGGTTGTCCTGCGCTGCCACGAGAGCGGCGGCGGCAATGGCGGCAGCGGTGTTGCGCACGGCAGGCTCAAGGATGATGCGGCCGTTCTCGCACCCGTTCTCGCGCAACTGTTCGGCCACGAGAAAGCGATGCGCCTGATTGCACACCACGATGGGCGGCGCAAAGGCCTCGCCCGTGGCGCGTTGCAGGGTCTCACCGATCATGGTCTGATTCGAGGCCAGCGCCCAGAACTGCTTGGGGTGGCTGGCCCGCGAGACGGGCCACAGCCGCGTGCCCGTGCCACCCGAGAGCACAATGGGCGTAATGGGCGGCAAGGCGGCTTCAGGCTGGGGTACGGTTACATCCGTCGCTGTCATAAACGTCATGGATCGTGTCTCCGTCCTGCGGTTTTCATGTCACGCCTGCGCGCAGCCCCCGGTGGCGGGTGGCACAAGCAGTCGGGGCGGACATTCATGTGGTGAACGCACTAAGCCAGAATTTTTTTGTCAAGAATGTGGTGGGCAAACATATTTTTGTCGTGTTCATGCCTTTGTGTGTCACTGGCATGAAATATTCGGTATGACGGAACCGACATGCCTTATTACTTTTTCATTGTTTCAGACTGATTTGAAAAACGCTACACGCGGGCCTGCGAATGAAAGCAGGTTCACAGACAGACCAGGGAGGTCCAGGTGCGAATTGCTATGATCGGTGGAGGCTACGTGGGGTTGGTCTCCGGTACATGTTTTGCGGAATTCGGCACGGATGTTGCCATTGTTGAAACCAACCCCGACCGTCTGGCCGCCCTGCGTGAAGGGCGGATCCCGATTTACGAACCCGGTCTCGACCGCCTGGTGGCGGAAAACGTGGAGGCAGGGCGCCTGACGTTTGGCGATGACATCGCCGCTGCCGTAAAGGGTGCTGATGCCGTGTTCGTGGCCGTGGGCACGCCCTCGCGCCGTGGCGACGGGCAGGCCGATACGAGTTACGTCTATGCTGCGGTCGAGCAGGTTGCGCGCGTGGCCGAGGGTTATACGCTGATCGTAACAAAATCGACCGTGCCGGTGGGTACCGGGCGCGAGATTGCCAAGATCGTGCACGCAACGCGGCCGGACCTTGATTTTGATGTTGCATCAAATCCCGAGTTCCTGCGCGAAGGCAACGCCATTGTCGATTTCATGAAGCCCGACCGCGTCATTATCGGCACCGACCAGTCAAAACCGGGTGGCACGCAGCGCGCGCAGGATATCCTGCGCAAGCTCTACCGCCCGCTCTACCTGCTTGAACGCCCCATTGTCTTTACCGGCCTGGAAACGGCGGAACTGATCAAATACGCCGCCAACTCCTTCCTCGCCATGAAGATCACCTTCATCAACGAGATTTCCGACCTGTGTGAAAAAGTGGGCGCTGATGTGAATGATGTCGCCCGCTCCATCGGGCTTGACGGGCGCATTGGCAAGAAGTTCCTCCATCCCAGCCCCGGCTTTGGTGGCTCGTGCTTCCCCAAGGATACGCGCGCGCTGACCGCCATCGGGCGCAATGCGGGCTCGCCCGTGCGGCTGATCGAGACGACGGTTGCCGTCAACGAACTGCGCATGAAAGCCATGGGCGAGCGCGTGATCGCGCTGGCCGGCGGTGATGTGAAGGGCCTGACGATTGGCGTGCTCGGCCTGACCTTCAAGCCCGAGACCGATGATATGCGCGAAGCAGCCTCGATTGTGGTGCTTGACCAGCTCGACAAGGCGGGTGCGCAGATCCGTGCATTCGACCCTGCCGGCATGGAAACCGCGCGCCCCGTGCTGCCCGCGGGCGTAACCTACTGCAAGGACGCGCTCGATGCCGCCACGGGAGCGGATATTCTCGTGGTGCTGACCGAGTGGAATGAATTCCGCTCCCTCTCCCCCGAGAAGCTCAAGACCCGCATGACAGGCCGCAAGGTTGCTGACCTGCGCAACATCTGGGACCCCGAGAGCCTGAAGGAAGCGGGCTTCGATTACATCTCGCTCGGCCGACCGGACATGGTACACACCGCCTGAAACACGATCCGGGCCATGCAGGCATCTGCATGGCCCGGAAAACCGCGTTCAATACTGTTGAAAAAAAATAAAAGTTTCCGAACGCCACCCTGCTTCAGAAGCGCCGCATCAATTGAGGCTTTGCTGAAAAAGCTTTACCAGAAACTTCTTTATTATTTCACGAATGGCAGAGACGACGCCGCAGGGCGGCACCAATCTGGCGGATCATGGCAGGCAGGAAGGCAGGGCGGTTCATGGCGCGCCGCATGATCGCCCCCACCGCCCCCGCACGCAGGGCGACTGATACGAAGTGAGAATCATCAAGCCGCTGCAGTCCCTCGGCGCGCTGGTGCAGCAGGTCAACAAGCACGGGGTCATTGCTGATGCGCGGGTCACGCGCCAGGGCCAGCGCCATGTCACGCATGTCGCGATAGGCAATGACGGTGCGCGACATGCCAGAGGCCCTGCCACTCACGCTGCCCTGACGCTGGGTGTAGAGATAGGTGGGCTGATCAATCAGGCACAGCCGCCCCCCCGCCAGCAGGAACGAGACCACGAGCAGGAAGTCCTCCCCATGCCGTACCAGCGGATCATACTGCAGGGCATGGGCGATCAGGAATGACCGCCGGAACATCGGCTTGAGCAGGCCCCAGTCAAAACCATTGCCGCCTGAACGGTTATGGTACACGTAATCACGCAGGCTTATGGTCTGCAGCGGCACCTCCCCTGCCCCCATTGCGCGGCCTGTCACCTGGCCTGCCATGGCGTCGTAATAGCCCAGATCATCGGCCACGGCGTCGCAGTCATCCTGTGCGGCGCGCGCCATGAGCACTTCAAGCCGGTTGGGTGCAAAGGCGTCATCGCCATCAAGAAAGGCGACCCAGTCCCCCCTTGCCACGGCCAGGCCGGTATTGCGCGCAACCGACGGGCCGCCATTGGCAACGGTGGACACGACACGGATGATGTCATGCGCGCGCGCCACCCGGCGCAGCAGGTCGGGCGTGTTATCGGTTGAGCAGTCATCCACCACCACGATTTCAAGCGGCCTGTGTGTCTGCTCAAGCGCCGAATTAACGGCCCGCATGATGAAATCCTGCGCGTTATACGCCGTGATGATCAGGGTGACGGACATGGGAGCGGTCATGAGGTGCGTCCTGTCATGCTATCGTAAATCTTCTCAAGCATGCCTGCCCAGTAGGACAGGTCATGGTGCTTCGCCACAAAAGCGGGACCAGCTTCTGACATGCGCGTGGCCAGCGCATCATCACGCAGCAGCCGGATCAGGTAGGCGCTCAGTGCCGCCACATCGCCCTCGGCAAACGCGAAGCCGGTCTTGCCATGCTCGATGCCCTCGGTGGCGCCACCACGGGCGGATGTAACCACCGGCACGCCACAGGCCTGGGCCTCGAGCAGGACAAGGCCCATGCCCTCGGCATCGCCATTGGCTGCAGTGACGCTGGGCAGGCAGAACACACGCGCCTGCGCCAGCAGCGGCTGCATCTGTGCCGCGGAATAGCGGCCATTGAACATAATGCCCCCGATATCAGCGGCGAGACCTGCCAGCATATTGCGCTCCGGCCCGTCGCCTGCAATCAGCAGGCGGGCATCGGGTACCTGCGCGCGCACGCTGCGAAAGGCCTCGATCAGGTAGCGGCACCCCTTTTTCTCCACCAGCCGGCCAGCGAACAGGATGACCGGCGCACGCTCGGCCATGGGCGGCCCGGCGGGGTGAAAGCGCGTCAGATCAATACCGATGGGACAGACATGAATACGCTGTTCGGGCAGCCCCGCGCGGATCGCCGCCTCGCGGATGCTATGCGACACCGCGACGTAATTGACCTGCTCAATACCGGCCAGATGCCTGAGCCTGCGCGGATAGGCCCGCCAGCGCTGCCCGCCGCCACCCGAGGCAAACCAGTCCATGCGCGTTGTAATGTCAGAGCCATGCAGCGTGACCAGAAGCGGCACGCCCAGCGCATGCGCCACAGGCCAGGCCTCCACACCGTCAAAACCGAAATGGGCATGCACCAGCCGGGGCGCGAAGCTACGCGCCAGGGTGAGCATGCCCGGCACCGGGCGCTCGAGCATGCGCGATGCCATGCCGGTCAGGCGCTGCATAAACGTAGGCGGCCCGTCATGCAGCGCGCGTACGTCCATGCCATCAAGCGGCAGCTGGCCTATGGTGCGCTCGCCAAGAAGCACGGGCCGCCAGCGCCGCAGGCCACGCGCCTGATCACGCACGAATGTCTCGGACAGGGGCAGGATCTGGGTACGGTAGATCGCAACCGCAGGCGCGGTTGCATCCGCCATGACCGACCCCGCAGCAGCCTCGGCCATATCGTTCATGCCGCCACGGCCTCGCCGGGGGCAGGACAGGCCTGGCCGCGATGGCAGGCGCGGTCCGTGCGTGAGGATTCATGGCCAAAACGGCGCACGAGCGGGGCAAGCAGCACGCCGAGTACCACATCCTTGAGCATGGCACGGGGGCCGAAGGTCCAGAACGAACGCTCGCTATAGCCCCCCGCGCGCACCAGCCGCACAAAAGCGGCGATGCGGCGCGGCAGGCTGGCGGAACACACCTCGGCGCGCGCGGCATAAAGCGGCTCGAGCGCGCCCCACGCCCTGGCCGCGGTGCGGGCGCGCGTGCGCAGGGTTTCAGGCCACGAAGGGGTCAGGGCCAGATCGGCAAACAGGTTGCTGTCCTGCACCGTCATGCGCGCAAGGTAGCGATAGGTATCGGCCCGGTCTTCCAGCCGATAGCGCCAGCGGTCCAGAAAAGTGGGCCGCGTGCGCTTGCCCGAGCCCACCGTATTGCCCCCGTGCAGGCGGTATTCGGTCAGTTCCTCGTCAATATAGGCGATCGAGCCAACGCCTGACGCCACAAGAAAATAGAACAGGTCATGCCCCATTTCCTTGCCGGGGTTGTAATGGTCGCGCATGCGCGGCCACAGGGCGCCGGCGGGCTTGAGGGCGGCGCGGAAGGTCTGCATGTACCCATAGGAAAAGCTCCACGGCTGCAGGGTCAGCGGCCGGGCCACGGGCGACATGGGCGGCGTGGCATAGAAGGTGGAAATGGACCTGCGGTTTTCATCAACGAGCCGGGCGTTGTGATAGACCATCATCACATCAGGGTCTTTGACAAAGACTTCGCGCACACGGGCAAGATTTTCGGGCTTCCAGTAATCATCCTGATCGCAGAACGAGATCAGATCGCCCGTGCTCAGGGTGACCGCATGCATGAAATTGCCCTTGTAGCCCAGCCGCGTGGCATTGCGGTGCACCTGCACGGGAAAAGGCGCGCTGCGGGCAAAATCGGCCACGATGTCGAGCGTTGCATCGGTTGAGCCATCATCGGTCACGATCAGTTCGGCAGGCAGGCAGGTCTGCGCTGCCAGGCTGTCGAGCTGTTCGCGGATATGGGTCGCGCCATTATAGGTGGCCATGACAACGGAAATACGGGGACCGGGATCACCTGCCTCACTCATGTTCTCGCTCTTTCCTGTATTTTTGCAGGGATCAGCCTGCGCTCAGACATGTGTGTCGGGATATGCTTCGGGTGTTAGGATGCGCTGCACGATCTCGGGCCAGCCATGGGCCTCGAGTTCGATCACATCCGATGAGCGCAGGGCATCGGCAATGGCCTGGCCGATCGAATGCGCATCGCCCGGTCGGTAACCATACCGGCCGGGCGTGTCATTAAGCGCGAAATCGGGACATACGGCGGGAATGCCGAACAGCGCGAACTGCCGCAGCTTGAGCGATGTATCGAGCAGGTAGCGCGGCGTGTTGGCATCGCGGTAGGGTGCTATGCCAAAATTCGCGTGCTGCAGATAGGCCAGCGTGCGCTCGAACGCCATTTCAGGGTGAATGATGATGTTGGGCGCATCCAGCCCTTCGGTTGCGCGCCCCGCGCCGATGATGTGAAAGTCGATATCGGGCCGCAGCCTTGCCGCAATCTGGAAAAATGTCCTGTCGAACAGCATCGAGCCGATCGAAACACAGCTTATACGACCGGGCGTATAGGGATCGGGATAGGTTTTGCTGGCAATGCTGCGATCGATGCCATGCGGCGCGAACACCGCCGAACGCGCATGGGGCAGCCGCTCAAGCAGGTAGCGCGAGGGCATGCGCACGGTGTCGATCATATCAAAATTACGCACGAAATCATTCTTGATGGTATCCGCACAGCCCACGACCTCCAGGTCATCGGACATCAGGTAGATAATGCGCGCGGCGGGATTAAGTTTCCTGACATCGCGGATAAATATGGGCGCCATGCCCGATTCAATAAAAACCGTATCGGCACGACGTATCCACCGGCGTGCAATGGCAGGCAACATCTGCCGGTAAAGCCAGAACAGACCGCGCTCAAGAGGGGCAAGCGCCTTTTTGCGCATGTTGAAGGGATGCCACTTCATGCGCCACAGATAGCATTCCACGCCATCGACCGTTTCCACCTTGTTGGCGCGGGTGGCGAGGTTGGCGCGCGTATCGCCGCGCCGCAGCGACAGGTCGCTCAACCCGATTGAGAGGAAGGCCGTTGGCCCGCGACGCGCCATTTCCGCTGCGATGAAATGAATACTTGCCTTGCGCAGACTACGAAAATCATGAACAGAAATGAACAGCGACCGTGTCATGGAAAGGTATGCTCCTGCCTTGTAACCATTCTTCCTGCTCCTGCACGCGCAACGACAGGCGTGCCCGCCGGTTCATTGTGGTTGCGTGAACATATGCGAGAGCACCCGCAGCCCTTTTCACGCAGGCGCCAAATCGACCTGCATATTGCGGCAGGATCATGACATGATCGTGCTCTGAAAAAGGCGTCGGGACAAAGAATTGTGTAGGGATATTTATTGTGTTTTCTACATTTATAGTCTGATACGCTGTGCCCGCCATAGCAGAATCACTGTATTGCCTTGATCACACCACACCGCGCATGCACCGGGAGAGCCGACAATGTCGTCTGTGACAGAAACTTCGGGAACGGAACGACATTACCTGCACCAACTCACCTCCCTGCGCGGCGTTGCGTGCCTTGTGGTGCTGTTTGGCCATGCCATACAGGTTTTCCGTTACCACAACCCGCAGCGCACGCCCGTGCAGGGGGGCGTGCATGACCTCATCACCTACGCCTTCAATGCAGAGGCGGCAGTGGTGCTGTTTTTCGTGCTCAGCGGGTGCGTGCTCTCGCTGTCGCTGCGCAAATACGCGCACATGACGCCACGCATCGTGGGCAGCTTTTACATCAAGCGCATTTTCCGCATCTATCCGCTGCTGTGGTTTTCCATAGCGCTTGCCGTGCTGAGCATGGTGGTGGCGCGCGGGCTGGTGCCTGACGGGGTGTTCGTGGGCTGGCTGTCACGCAACCTGCACACGCCGGTCTCGATCCGCAACACCATTGCGTCGCTCGCAGGCGTTTTCACCCGCTATAACGGCCCGATGTGGTCGCTGCGGGTCGAACTCATGTACTCAGTCGTGTTTCCCCTCCTGTTCGTGCTGATGCGCGGGCGCACGGCGCGGGTAGTAACGCTGATCACCCTTGCGGCCATCGCCGCGCTGCCGGTGCCGCATGAGGTGGGCACGGTGTTTGCCCTGTCGTTTGGCCTGGGCGCGCTGATTCCGCTGCTGCCGGGCACGCTGGGCAAATATCACGGATGGTACGCACTGATCGCACTCATCGTGCTGCTGTATGACCGTTACGCGCTGGCAGGCCTGCACCTGCCCGAGCGTATTGCCGACATGATCGAGACCCTGGCCGCCTTTGTCGTGATCCGCGACCTGTATGCCTCGGGGCGGCAGTACCGCATCCTGCTCAGCAGGCCGGTCATCATGGTAGGCGAACTGTCCTATGGCATCTACCTCATGCATCTGCCGATCATGCTGATCGTGTTCACGATCGCGGGCCACCGCATGGGCACGGCCACACTGCTGGCCCATCCGTCGCTGACACAGTTTACGCTGGGCGTGGTGACTGCCGTGCTGACCACGGTGCTGGCAGGGCTGACCTACCGCGTGCTTGAACTGCCGCTGCACAATATCGGGCGCAGGCTGGGCCGCGCCATTCTGGATGTGGCACCCGCCCGCCCCTCCCCCCCACGCAGGACGCGGATACCCATGCCTCAAGGATCTGATACCTTCTCCTTCCTGCCTGCCAGTGCGCCCTCCTTCCGGGCGGCTCCCCGCATCACTACCCACGCGCCCGCCTTATCGCGGGCCGATGGCATATCGTGGCTGGTGGTGGCAGGGGCCGTGTTCAATCTGGTGCTGTGCTTCATCAACACCCGGCATGTCGTCACCGTTCATAATTCTGAAATCGTGCTGTGCGAGCTGTTCATCATTTTTCTCGCCTTCCTTGAAGTCCGCAACACCATCTCACCCGCCGTGGTGCGCATAACCGGGGTCATGGTGTGTTTCGAGGTGGGGGCGAAGCTCATCAATCCCGGGCTGGACATGAAGATCCTGCACGATCTGGCCATTGCCTATGTCTTCTACCAGCTTGGCACGCGCTCCACCCTGCGCGCGGGCGAGCGGACGATCTGGGTGATGATGGCGATCATCCTGTTCATCGGTTTCTTCGAACTGATGTTCACCAACCTGTTCGGCATGGTGTTCGATGTCTGGACCTATTACGTGAACAAGGGCGTCATCGCCAGCACCACGGTCAATTACAGCAACACCAACCTTTTCATCAGCGGAAATCGCGGGGCTGCGGCATCGCGCACGTTCTTCCAGTCCATATTCGGCTCGCACCGTGTGTCCTCCATCTTCCTCGAGCCGGATTCACTGGGCAATTTTTCGGCCATCGGGTTTGCGTGGTGCCTGAGCACCCATCTTGGCTCGCGGCTGCGCCATGCGTGCCTGTTCTTCCTTTCAGCCCTGTGCTTCGTGCTGGCGGATTCCCGCTTTGCCTCGGGCTGCACGGTGGCGATGGTGCTGCTGCGGCTGACCCCGCTGTACCGCTCGCGCTTCGTGGTGTTCGCCATGCCGGTGGCGGTGATGCTCGGCCTGATGATCCAGGGCGCCAACCACGAGATGCCGGGCATCCTGCCCTCCATCATCGGCGACAACTTCTCGGGCCGCCTGCTGTTTTCGGGCCGGCTGCTGGATTACTGGAACCTGCCGCAATGGTTCGCGCTGGCCCCCTCGCAGGTCTATACGGCGGATACGGGCTATGCCTACATCATCAACAACCTTGGCCTGCCGCTAACCCTGTTCCTGCTGGCGCTGTTCACCATGCACCCCGCCCGCACCGAAGCCGCCGTGTCGATGAAGGCGATGATCTCGCTCTATTTCTCGACCTCGCTGTGCATCGGGGCCTCGGTTTTCACCATCAAGACGGCAGCGCTGCTGTGGTTCCTGTATGGCACGACCAACAGTGTCGCCCCCGTGGCAGACGCCGTGCGTCAGGTGCCTGAGCGCCTGAAATCCTTTCGCTTCAACCGCTTATCCCCTTCAGCGGAGCATGTGACATGACAGCTTTCCCCTCCTCCTTCCGCTGGCCCGCATGGATGATGGGCTGCATCGCAGGAGCCGGGCTTGCAATGGCCTCCCCTGCAACGGCCCAGACCTATCGGGGTGTGAACCTTGCGGGGGCGGCCTATTCCTCCAGCAAACTGCCGGGGCGCTACGGGTATGACTATCTCTACCCCAAACCGGCGGAGGTTGATTACTTCACGCAGGCAGGCATGAACACCTTCCGCCTATCCGTGCTATGGGAACGGCTGCAACCCACGCTGAGCGGCCCGCTTGATGAAAAGGAACTCCAGCGCGTAAGCCAGTTCATTGCCTACGCGCAGGCCCACAACGCATCGACGGTCATCGACATCCACAATTACGGGCGCTACCGGGGGCAGGAAGTGGGTGCGCCCGGCGTGCCTGACGCCGCCTTCGCCGATCTGTGGATGCGGCTTGCGCAGGCTTTTGGCAATAACACGCATGTCCTGTTCGGCCTGATGAACGAGCCGCAACAGCATGACGCCGATGCCTGGAAAAGCGCCGTACAGGCTGCGATTGACGCCATACGCAAGGCAGGCGGCCACAACCTGATTCTGGTGCCCGGCATCGGCTGGGATGGCGCACACAGCTTTGCCAAACTGAACGGCCCACCCCTGAGCCAGCTCCACGACCCCGATAACAAGCTGCTTTATGAAGTGCATGAGTATTTCGATGCCGATGCCTCGGGCACGAAACCGGACTGCATTGCCCCTGACAAGGCGGTTGACCGCCTGCGCTCGTTTACCGACTGGCTGCACGCCAACCATGCCCACGGCTTTCTGGGTGAGTTCGGGGTCAGCCGCCAGCCCGAATGCGTGAAGCTGCTCGATCCCGTCCTGTCTTACCTGCGCGACAATGCCGATGTATGGGCCGGATGGACCTACTGGGCGGCAGG
The DNA here is from genome assembly GCF_009834365.1 of Komagataeibacter xylinus. Lineage (NCBI taxonomy): Bacteria > Pseudomonadati > Pseudomonadota > Alphaproteobacteria > Acetobacterales > Acetobacteraceae > Komagataeibacter > Komagataeibacter xylinus. Next base: position 110,277 of record NZ_CP041348.1, read on the forward strand.
TCCGCTGTGGGGCAACTATATGTTTACCCTTGAGCCCGACCATGGTACCGACCGCCCGCAGATGACGGCCATCAGGCCCTTTCTTGCGGGTGGCACGCACTAACCATTTATTGCAACTGCCATAACCGGAATTTCAGGAGCTCTTTCATGGATATAAAGACCTTCAACATCGCGGGCATGATGCTGATCACCCCGCCGCGCTTTGGCGATGAGCGCGGTTATTTTTCCGAAACCTTCAATGCGGCCCGCATGAAGGAAGCCGGCATTACCGATGCTTTCGTGCAGGACAATCACAGCCTGTCGCGCCAGCGTGGCGTGGTGCGCGGGCTGCACTGCCAGTTGCCGCCGCACGCGCAGGGCAAGCTGGTGCGCTGCACGCGTGGCAGCATCTGGGATGTGGGGGTGGATATCCGCACCGGCTCGCCCACCTTTGGCCAGTGGGTGGGCGTGACCCTGTCGGAAGAAAATGGTTCACAGCTATGGATTCCGCCCGGCTTCCTGCACGGGTTCTGCACGCTGAGCGAGAATGCCGAAGTGCAGTACAAATGCACCGACCTGTGGAACCGTGAATGCGAACGCTCCGTGCGGTGGGATGATCCGCTGCTCAACATTGAATGGCCGGTGGCTCCCGGTGCTGCCATCCTCTCGGCCAAGGATGCGGCGGCGGAAGCGTTCTCCAACGTCAATGACTGGTTTCAAATCTGACGTCCCTCACCTGCCCTTTCCTCCCGTAAAAAGAAAACGCTCACGATGCAGAAATCGATCCTGGTCACCGGTGGCAGCGGCCAGCTTGCCAGCGCTCTTGCAGCCCAAGGCGATGTAAAACGGGCGGGCCGCCCTGGTTTTGACTTTGAACGGCCTGACACGATTGATGCCGCCTTCCGCGCGGCAGAGCCCTCCATTGTCGTTAACGCCGCCGCCTGGACTGCCGTTGACGCCGCCGAGACCCATGAGGCGGAAGCCGAACGCGCCAACAATACCGGCCCAGCCCATCTGGCCGCCCTGTGCCATGAACGCGGCATTCCCTTCATCCACATCTCGACCGACTACGTTTTCAGCGGCGACAAGGGCAGCCCCTATGTCGAGACCGACCCGGTCGACCCGCGCTCGGTCTATGGCCGCACCAAGGCGGAAGGCGAGCAGGCCGTGCTCGCGGCCCATCCTGACAGCATCATCCTGCGCACGGCCTGGGTCTATTCGCCCTATAACCGCAATTTCGTACGCACCATGGTCAATGCCGCAGCCCAGCGCCCGGTTTTGCGCGTGGTCAGCGACCAGATCGGCAACCCCACCAGTGCTGACCAGTTGGCCGATGTCATTTTCAGGATCATCGCCCGCATTGAGGAAACCGGCTGGAAAGCTGAATACGCCGGTATTTTCCACGCCGTGGGCGAAGGGGCGACAAGCTGGTACGAACTGGCCCGCACCGCCATTGCCGCTGCCGCCCGCCGGGGCAACCCGCTGCCCGAGATCGAGCCGATCACCACGGCGGACTGGCCAACACCGGCCCGCAGGCCGCCCGATGCCAGGCTGGACTGCACGCACCTCAAGCAGGTCTTTGGCTGCGCCCCCGGCCCGTGGGCACCGGAAGTGGACCGGGTTGTGGGCGAAATCATGAAGCACGGACAGGGCTAACAAGTTTACGGGTGCCGCCTTTTTAAAAGGCGGCATTCTTATTATCTACAGGCCACCACGGGCCAGGTGCAGCCTCTGGACCGCGCGAGCAAGAGCCGCGCGATAAAGCTGGCGGCGCGATACCGCACCGGGAAAGCGCCTGAGTTCGCGCCGCAGATGGCTACCGGGCATGAAGTAATGCCGCACGAAATGCGTCTGTCGCAGCAGGCTGGCAATATAGCGCTTCTGGTCCAGAACCGGGTGCACGAATGTATGCCCGCCCTCAGGCAGCACCAGATCGGCCTCGAGAATGGGCGGGAACCATGTATAGCGCGAGACATCGCCATACCGGCCAAGCGGCACGAAGCTGAACCCGGCCTTTTCTATTTCCGATGCCACGAATGCCTCACCCAGCGGCCAGAATTTGATCCCCGCCCCAGGCGCCGACATGGCGCGCCGCCGCGCTGCGAGATGCTCAAGCGCCCTGCTGGAAAAAAAGGAAATGCAGTTAAGCGAAGCGCGTAGCTGCCCATCGGGATAGACCCCGGTATGAAACGCCGTCCAGTACCATGACAGGTCAGCCACGATGGGGTGCGCCACGAAATCGGCCCCATCGGCAATCATGTCAGCGAGCAGCCGATTGCCGTTGCCGCCAATGCAGGCGTCATATTCAACAAACAGATAATACGCATAATCGGGGATGCAGGCCTGCACCTGATAATGGGTGTAGTCGGCGTTCCACCACAGCAGGCTGCCTTTTTCAAAACGGTTGGCAAACCCTGCGTTCACCATATCGGCATTGCAGGTGCGCAATACGTTGGGGTGGGAAATATTTCCTGCAAATCCGCCTGTCTCATCAATGGAGATGAAAATGTCCGTATCAGGAAAAGTGGCCTGCAGGCGCTGCAACTGGCGCTGCACGAAACTGTCCCACGCATAGGTTTTCAGTACAATAGCGCATGTTCGTGCAGCATTCATGTCAGTCACGTTCCCTGTTTCATTGGCATTATGACTTAAATTGACCGAAGGATATTTCAGTTTTCACATTTTTTTTGAATATGTCCTATAAGAAAAAACACGGGACGTTTTTTTTCGATGCATGAATTTTTATTTTCTTTTTCATTTATCGTATACTTAGACCATACATGCGATCACTTAAACGTGTGGTAAACGATATGCCTATGGGCGCGTTAAAAATGTACATGTTATGTGATTTTGCCGGTGCCCTGCGGGCAGATGCCATCAGGGCGCTGCACTTGGAACAATACTTGTACTACTAACCGAATCCAGTGAATCGGAATGTGAAAAATGACAGAAATGTCGCTCCCGGAAATATCGTTTATCCGTTCGAACATTCCGAAGATCAGCCAGTTATCCGAGAGCGTCATCGCAATGGAAAACTCGGGCATCTACACCAATTATGGCCCGATCAACCAGAAGTTCGAAAAACGCCTCGTCGAGCAGATGTTCGGTGGGGTGGGCCAGTGCGTGACAGTGTGCAACGCCACCATCGGCCTCATGATGGCGCTCAAATACGTCACGCGCCACACCAGCCCTGAGCGGCAGCGCTATATCATCATGCCATCCTTTACATTTGCTGCGGCAGCCCACGCCGTGCTGTGGGCAGGATTCGTACCACTTTTATGCGATATTGACCCATATGACTGGATGGCATCTCATGATGCGGAACGCGCCCTCCTGCACCAGTATAAAGATCAGGTTGCGGCAATATTTCCTTACGCCACCTTCGGCAATGCAGCCGACATGGCATACTATACCGAACTCGAAAAGCGCACCGGCATTCCCGTCGTGATTGACGCCGCTGCCTCACTTGGCGCGCGCGACGGGCAAGGCAATGGCTTTGGCCAGGGCTCGCCGCATGCCATTATCTGTTCGCTTCACGCAACAAAAACAATGGGAATTGGCGAAGGCGGTTTCATTTACGCCAACAACCCCGAGATGATTGATGCCCTGCGGGCCATGGGCAATTTCGGTTTTGGCCAGGTCCGCCATGCCACCATGCCTGGCCTCAATTCCAAACTGCCTGAAATCGGTGCGCTCCTGGCCCTGTCGGGGCTGGAACAGCTTGATGCCGTGGTCGAGAAAAAATGCAGCATAGAACGACTGTATTACGACCTGCTGCCCGAATTCACGTTCCAGCGCCAGCGCGGCACGCGCACGGCCTATCAGTTCCTGCCCGTGCGCCTGCCCGCGCATTACGCGCCGCACCGCCGGGCGATACTGGAGCGCATGAAGCAAAAGCGCATTGGCACCTCAACCTATTTTTCGCCCCATCTGCATGAACAGAGCTATTTCGCCGCCAATAGCGTGGCGGGAGACCTGAGTGCGACCAGAGCCCTGGCCTCATCCATCGTGTCGCTCCCGCTATGGCATGAAATGACCCCTGAAATGGTGCATTACGTGTGCCGCGAATTCAGGGCCGCCTGCCATGCCCAGATAGCCTGAGCCCCCGTCGTGCCTCCCCACCACGGAAAACGGACCCATGCCCCATGCCTACCCACGCGACAACGCCCATCCTCATTGCAGGCGGCGGCCCTGCGGGCATCGCCATCCTGCTCGCCGCCTCGCGCATCGGCCAGTTGCCCCACCTCCTTGATGCAGGCGTGACCCTGGTTGAACAGGGTAGTACGATCGGCTCTGGCATGCTGGGGCGCTATGTCATCAATTCCGACAGCGCCGCCGAAACCTTTGTCGATGCGATTACAGCCAACCCCGTGCCGGAACTTGCCCGCCTGACCCATCACCCACTGGTGGAAATGATCCGCAGCCAGGGCAAGCAACCCCTGCCGCTGCGCATCGTAGCGGATTTTCTTGATGTCGTGGGTCACGTGCTCACCGAGATCATCGCAGCCCATCCCGCTTCGCGCCTGCTTACCGGCTGGCGGGTCGAAACGCTGACCCGGCAGAAAGATGGCAGCTGGCTGGCCAATCTTGCTGCAACCCGCGGGGCACACAGCCAGGAGGTGGTTGCGGGCAAGGTGGTGCTGGCCCTTGGCGCCTGCCAGCCCGAGGCGCGCCTTTATACCGAGAACGTGGCAGGCCGCCCGCTGCTGCCGCGCTACGCAGGGCGTATCGTGCAATCCGATGCCCTGCTGGCCCCCGAAGGCATGCACATGCTGCGCGCCATGCTGGCCGGGCGCGACAAACCAAGGATCACCATTATCGGCGGCGCCAGCAGTGCCCTGTCATCGGCCAATGTCATTTTGCGCGAGATGGGCGAGCGGATCGCGCCGGGGCACCTGACGCTTCTGCACCAGTCCCGGCTCAAACTGTTCTACCGCACGGCGGATGAGGCAAAAGCGGACGGATATGCCGATTTCACCACCAGTGACATCTGCCCGGTCAGCCAGTTCGTGCATCGCTTTGGCGGCCTGCGTTATGATTCGCGCACCCTGGCAATGCGCCTGCTGGGCATTGCCAGCGCCCCACCCGAGCCTCGCCTGCACGCGCGGCAAATGACACCGGACAATACAGCGCAAATACAGCATATTCTCGATCAGTCCGATGCCATCATCGCCTGTCTTGGCTATAGCCCGCGCCGCGTGGGCGTGCGCGACACCAGCGGCCAGCCCATTGCCCTTGCCACAGACCAGCCCCAGGGTGCCCTAACCGGGCCAAACTGTGGCGTTCTCGATCAGGCAGGGCACGAAATTCCGGGCCTGTTTGGCATTGGCCTGGCCTCGGGCTTCAGGCCATCGGGGGCCATGGGGGGGGAAGCCAGCTTCCGCGGGCAGGTCAACAGCCTGTGGTTATGGCAGAACGCCATTGGGGAGCGGATACTGACGCATATCCTGCCCCCTGCTGCCCGCGCCCATTCATCTCCCGTGCCGACGCGCCCGTTTGATCTCGCGCGCGGGCATGTGCACCTCTAAAAACAAACATTTCGGGAAGCCGATTTTTTTTCAAAAGGCAGGTCCGGCAATACCCTGAAATCATAAAAATTCCGGGTGAAGCCTTTTTTTAAAAAGGCAACACCCAGAAACTTCTTTGCTTCAGGTTCAGCGCAACCGGTCAAAGGCGCCTGCCTTGAGGGCGGTCTCGATTTCCTCAAGCGAGCGCCCGCGGGTTTCGGGCACGTAACGCCATATGAACACAAAGGCCAGCACGTTCAGCCCGGCATACATCCAGAACGTGCCCGCCGCCCCGAGCGCCTGCACCAAAGAGAGCGTGGTAAGCGAGATCAGCAGGTCGGCTGTCCAGTGGGTCGCGGCCACAAGGCTCATGCCCTTGCTGCGGCATGAGAGCGGATAGACTTCCGCGCCAACCAGCCAGATCGCCACCGACAGGCTGCCCACGTTGAATATGGCGTAACAGACCACCGCTGCCGCCGTGATCCATGTATTGATGCCATGCGTGGCCCCCTGGGCAAACATGGCACCAAGCACCATGAGCGATACCGCAGCACCCGGCACCAGCCGCAGCAGCAGTCTGCGCCGCCCCCACGCATCAACCGCCCAACTGCCGAACGCGGTGGAAATGACCATGGCGACGCCAATGGCGATCGAGGTCAGCAGCGCCGAACTCTCGCCAAACCCCACGCCTGCAAAAATGGTCGGCGCGTAATACAGCACCGCGTTGATGCCGGTAATCTGGCAGAACAGCGCCACCCCTACCGATGCCACCACCGCAGGCCGCACCCATGGCTGCAGCAGGGCCGACCACGGGGCCTGCTCATCATGCATGGCCACGATGGCATCGAGTTCCGCGCGCGCTGCCACCGGGTCACGCCGCAGGCGCTGCAGCACGTCAAACGCGCTTTCCAGCTTGCCCTTCATGGCCAGCCAGCGCGGGCTGCGCGGCAGGAACGACATGCCGCCCAGCAAAATCACTGCCGGAATGACCCCCAGCCCGAACATGAGCCGCCACGACTGCGCGCGGAACAGGTAGCCTACAATAAACGAGACAAGAATGCCGGTCACGACAGCCAGCTGGAACAGTACCACCATCTGGCCGCGTTTTTCACGCGGAGCAATTTCCGCAATATAGACCGGTACGATCTGCGAGCACATGCCCACGGCCAGCCCCAGGATGAAACGCGCCGTGACCAGCACCTCCACCCCCGGCGCAAACGATGCCACCAGCGTGCCCACGATGAAGACAAGGGCTGCGAACATGATCATGTAGCGCCGGCCCAGCCGGTCCGACAGCGGGGCCGCCATCAGGCACCCCGCCAGCGCCCCGGCCACAATGGCCGAGGTCACCACCTGCTGCCCCAGCGTGCCCAGGACAAAATCCGGGGTGATCTGCAGCAGGGCGGCGGAAATGATGCCGGTGTCATAACCGAACAGAAGGCCACCGGTCGCGGCCACGCCTGCAATCAGGTTGACAATGCCGGAGCTGGAAACCGTTTGACTGTGATGCGCCATTATTATGCGTTCTTTCAGCTACGCCGGGTCAGGGCGGAACGGGGCGGTGCGCCCCCGGGGTTTATTTCATCGGTATCTTCACCACCAGCCAGGGGCGCTCTTCCATGTCGTGCCCATCATGGAACACGGGCAGCCGCCCCCACTGGCCCACGGTCAGCCACAGCGCGTTATCCTTGATGGTCAGGCCATCGGGCGCGATCAGGCGCGGGTCATGGGCCACGACCGACAGCTGCCCATCAGGCAGGCGGCGCAGTATGGCGTGGCGTTCGATATCGGTCAGATAGAGGGAATTGTCCGGCCCTGTCGCCATGCCGTCCACCACGGCGTCTTCCCCTTCATCACGCACGGCCTGTTCGAGCTGCGCGGGCCTGGTGGCGGGATCGGACAGCAATGCGGTCGGTGCGCTGTACAGCCTGCGGCTGGACAGGGGCTGCCAGTACAGCGTGCTGGAATCCGCGCTCAGCGCCACGCCGTCAATCCCGCCCTGCCCCATGGCCGGATGCGCCATATCATAACGCAGCATTTTGCCGTCGAGTTCCATGGCGAAGCCCTGCTCGGCACGGACGGAAGGCGCGTTTTCAAGCACGCGGCGGGCGTGACCGGTCGCGATATCAACCACGATGATGGCCGGGTGGTCCATCTGCGAGGTATCGCTGATAAAGGCGGTGCCCTTCTCGCCATGCGTCAGGTCCACACGCACGTCATTGACGTGGCTGTCGGTGCGCGTGGCGCCGGTGTCCGGGCCAAGCGCAATGGTGGCGATGATCTGGCCGGTCTTGGGATCCAGCCCGATCAGCGCCGGAGTGGCGGGTGCTGCCTGCCCCGCCACGGTGCCTTCATCCACGATCCACAGGTGGCCCGATGTATCCACCGTCATGCCAAGGGGGGAAATGAAACGCGCCTGCGTCGCCTCATCGGGGAAAGGAATGGCCTTGCCCTTGACCAGTTGGCCAAGACGCGGCCCCTTGTGGTCGGCAGCACTGCGGGGGAATGCAATGACCAGACGCCCATCGGGCAGGGCCGCGATGCCGGAGGGCTGCATGTCGGCAAACCGGGCTACCACGGTTACATTGCCACTTGGTGCCGCGCCATGGTCCACGCTATCTTTGGCATGGGCGCCAGGCGGCGCGAGCAGGGCGAGCAGCGCAGCCCCGCAGGCATAATGAAGGCGGGAGAACAGGCGTGTTTTCATCAAACTATATCCATTTCCTTATTCTTGCCCGACATGCGTAACATGATCGCCATACGGCCATAACCGTCTTTTTCCACACCCTGTCCGTGCCTTCAGGCGGGGCATGTGGCCATCGCTCCACGCAGGGCGGGATAGAGCGCGCGATAGCGCGCCAGCGGGGCTGCGTAGGCTTCGGCCATGCCTGCAGCGGGCACAAGCGTCTCTTCTCGCCGGGGTGGCTGGCACACCGTGCTCACCGCCTCCCCCGTTACAGCAATTCGTGCCAGACGCGCCGCGCCAAAGGCGCCGCCCTGCGCCCCATGCGCCAGGCGGTGCAGCGCAAGCCCGGTAACATTGGCAATGATCGAGACCCACAGGCGGCTGTGCGAGCCACCGCCAATCACATCCGCGCCGTTCAGGACAGATCCGGCATCGGCCAGCGCATCGACCACATCGCGCAACGAGAAGGCGACGCCTTCAAGCACGGCCTGCGTCATCTCCGCACGCGTGGTGGCATCTGACAGCCCGGCAAATCCACCGCGGATCTGCCCGTCATTATGCGGCGTGCGCTCGCCCGAAAGGTAGGGCAGGAACATGACGGGCGAAGGTTGCGTGATCTCGGGCGGCAGTTCGGCCAGCAGGGCGCTTTCCGTCATGCCGGTCACACGCGCCCACCATGCCAGCGACGACGCAGCCGAAAGTGTTACCCCCATCTGGTGCCACGCAGCGGGCACCGCATGGCAGAAGGCATGGATGCCACCCTGTGGATGCGGGCGGAAACGGTCGGTCGTGACCCACAGCACGCCCGACGTGCCCAGCGACAGGAAGGACGACCCCGCCTGCACCGCCCCCAGCCCCACGGCACCGGCGGCATTGTCACCCGCGCCGCCCGCCAGCACCGGGCGACCCTTCATGCCCCAGCGCCGGGCCAGATCGGCATGGAGCAGGCCTGCCTGCGCCGTGCCCTCGACCACTTCAGGCATGACGCCACGATCAAGCCCGGTGGCGGCCAGCGCCGCATCCGACCAGCACCGCCTGCCTACATCGAGCCAGAGCGAGCCTGCGGCATCCGACATGTCATCAATCATCTCGCCAGTCATGCGGTAGCGCAGCCAGGCCTTGGGCAGCAGCACATGACGGGTGGCGGCAAACACCTCCGGCTCATGTTCCGCCACCCAGATCAGCTTGGGCGCGGTAAAGCCGGGCATGGCGATATTGCCGCAGACCTGCCGGCTGTCGGGAAAGCGGCGCTCGAATTCGGCGCATTGCGCAACGCTGCGCAGGTCATTCCACAAAATACACGGCCGCAGCACGCCCCCATCGGCGCCAAGCAGCACGGCACCGTGCTGCTGCCCCGACAGGCCAATGCCCACGACCTGCGCCATCTCGCGCGGGTTTGCCGCCGCCAGCGCATCCATGGCGAGCAGCAGCGCCTCCCACCAGTCCTGCGGGGCCTGCTCGCTCCAGCCCGGTCGGGGGGAGGCCACGCGCAGGGGGTGGGCGTGGCTGGCAACAACCTGCTGCCGGTCATCGACCAGCACGGCCTTGAGTGATGATGTACCAAGATCCAGTCCGACAAACATTATTTTTATTCCCGTGCCGTAACTTGCATTGCAGTCGCGGCATTGCTGTTTTTGCTTGTTCAGGACTTTACTCAAGACATACCGGCTGCTTTATGGCAAGCACCGGATGGACACCTTATGGTGACCGGAATATGACAGGACGTAATATTGTTACGAGGAACAAAAGTTCCGCGCCTGATGTTTTACAAAGCTTTTCAAAAACAGTTCATGGATGCATGAAAAGTTCTGAGGTGCCGCCTTTTTTCCAAAAAGGCGGCATTCTGAGTGCCGATACGGACTTTACGCAGTCGCAACCTCATGCCCGATGAAGGCTTCCACAACATTATTGACGGCACTCGCAATTTCAAGCTGCGGCATGTGCCCGATGGCCGGCAGGATATGGCGGGTCACGCTTCCCGGCAGGCCATCGGCCTGCGCTACTGGCAGGATTTCATCCGCCTGCCCCCAGATCAGGGTCACGGGCATGTCGGCACCCGCAATTACGGGGCGCAGGTCATCGCCCTGCTTTCCGCCCGGAAAACACGCTTCCGCCACCTTGCGCAATGCGGCTTCCGCCCCGTCCAGCCGCTTGTAGCGCAGCACGTCATCGGCCATGCGCCGCCCGATCAGCGCCTTGTCATGCACGAGGTATTTCAGCACGTCCTGCACGCTGCGCACGCGGTCGGCCTCGATGAAGCCGGTAATGAAATCCATGTTGATCTGCGGCCCCAGCCCGGCGGGCGCGATAAGGGTCAGCGACGCCACCTTCGCGGGCTGGGTCCGTGCCAGTGTCAGCGCAATGCCGCCGCCCAGCGAATGGCCCATGACATGCACGCGCGGCAGGTCGAGATGCGCCAGCAGTTGCGCCGTGACATCGGCAAAGAATGCCAGCGTGCCCGGCCCCACATCCTTTGATGAACCACCATGCCCCGGCAGGTCGAACGCAATGACGCGCCGCCCGTGTGCCAGGGCCGCGTGGTTGAGCATCCAGTTCTTGAGGTCGCCACCAAAACCGTGAATGAGCACAAGCGGCGTGCCGTCGCCCGCGCCGCGATCATGCACGCGCAGGCTGTGATTGCCCACCTGTATCATCACCGGCTCATCAGCCGCCTCTGCCCCGTCAGGCGTATCGGAGGAGGCGGCAAAATCGGCCTGGAAGCGGGTAATGAACGCCTCGATATCCGCATCCGCCACTGCCGCATCCGCCACGATGCCGATCAGCGCGCCCACGGGCAGCATCTCGCCATTGGCCGCCACATGCCGGCGCAGCAGGCCAGCCACCGGGCTTTCGAAGGTATTGGTGATCTTGCTGGTCTCGATATCAACGAGTTCCTCGCCCGTCGTGACCTCGGTGCCGGGCTCGACCAGCCAGCCCGCAATCTTGCCCTCCGTCATGGCAAGGCCGAATTTGGGCATGGTGATGGGGGTGATGTCGGGGGTCATGTCACACTTTCTCCGTTACGCGGTGGTTCATGGTGGCAGTGACGGCGGCCTCGATCTTTTCAACGCTGGGCATGTACAGCGTTTCCAGCACCGTGGCGAAGGGCACCGGCGTGTGCGGTGGCACCACGCGGCGGATGGGCGCACGCAGGGCATCAAATGCCTCCTCCGCCACCAGGGCCGCGATATCGGTGGCCATGTTGCAGCGCGGGCTCGATTCATCAACAATGACCAGCCTGCCGGTATCAGCCACGCATTCCAGTATGGTTTCGCTATCCAGCGGTGATGTGGTGCGCGGGTCGATGACCGTGCAGCTTATGCCTTTTTTCGCCAGCCTGTCGGCCGCCTCGTTAGCCATGCCGACCATGCGACCAAAGGCCACGATGGTCACGTCATCGCCTTCACGCGTCAGGTTGGCCTCGCCAAGGGGGATGGCGTAGGGCTCATCGGGCACGTCTTCCTCAACATCATACATCACCTTGTTTTCAAGGAAGATGACCGGATCATCATCGCGTATGGCTGAAATGAGCAGGCCCTTGGCCTCGTAGGGGGAGGACGGAATGACCACCTTCAGCCCCGGAATATGGGTGAACAGCGGATACAGCGCCTGGCTGTGCTGGGCTGCGGCATTGAAGCCCGCGCCGTACATGGCCCGGATGACCAGCGGCGTGCGCGCCTTGCCGCCAAACATGTAGCGGAACTTGGCCGCCTGGTTCATGATCTGATCAAGGCAACAACCTACGAAATCGACGAACATCAGTTCCGCCACCGGGCGCAGGCCGGTCACAGCCGCCCCTGCGGCGGCGCCAATATAGGAGGCCTCGGTAATGGGGGTATCGAGCACACGGGTCTCGCCAAACTCCTCATACAGTCCCTTGGTCACACCCAGCACGCCGCCCCAGGCATCGGCTGTGCCAGCCGAGCCGCCACGGCCGCCCGCCACGTCCTCGCCCATCAGGATAACGGTGGGGTCACGGCGCATTTCCTGGCGCAGGGCCTCATTGATCGCCTGCCGGAAGCTTTTCTTGCTCATGGGTTATCTCCTTCGTGCCGTGGGGTAGGGTCAGTAACGCACATACACATCGGCCAGCAGGTCGGCCGACTGGGGCAGCGGGTCATCCTTGGCCTGCATCACGGCGGCCTCGATCTCGTCGGTTACGGCGGCATCGACTTCATCAAGCACGCTGTCCTCGAACAGGCCCGCCTGCGTCACGCGCTCGCGGAACAGTTTCAGGCAGTCATGGTCACGCTTGGCCTCGGCCACTTCATTGGGGGCACGATAGGTCATGGCGTCACCTTCAAAATGGCCATACCAGCGCTGCAGGTGCACATGCAGCATGACCGGCCCCTTGCCCGCGCGCGCATGGGCAATGGCCTCGCCCGCCGCCTCGTGCACCGCGAAGTAATCCGAGCCATCGCATTCAATATACGGCATGCCAAAACCCGCAGCCCGCGCCTTCTGGGTGCCCGCACAGGCAAAGGAAGCGGCCGTGGCCTCGCCATAGCCGTTGTCTTCCACCACGAACACGGCAGGAAGCTGCCAGACGGAGGCAAGGTTCAGGCTCTCGAGCGTGGTACCTTCATTCGAGGCGCCATCGCCATAGAACGCCACCGCCACGCCGCCATCACGCAGGGTCTTGTGCGAGAGTGCCGCCCCGCAGATCAGCGGCGGCCCGCCGCCTACGATGCCATTGGCGCCCAGCATGCCGCAGGCGAGATCGGCAATATGCATCGAGCCGCCCTTGCCCCGGCACACGCCGGTGCTGCGGCCATAGATCTCGGCCATCATGCCCGCCACTTCCACGCCTTTGGCAATGCAGTGTCCGTGGCCGCGATGGGTGCTGGCGATGGTATCGTTATCGGTCAGGTTGGCGCACACGCCCACGGCGGAGGCTTCCTCGCCGCAATACAGATGCACGAAGCCTGGTATCTCGCCGGTTGCAAATTCGACATGCAGACGCTCTTCAAACATCCGGATGGTGCGCATTGCCCGATACGAGCGCAGCAGCGTTTCACGCGCTATTTGCATGGGTCTTTATCCCTGTTTCTTCCCTGGTCCCGTCACGCATGCCACAGGGCACGCAACCGGGCTGTGGGCAGCACACACGCAAGCCCGTGGCCTGCGCAAGCATGCGGCCCCGGTGCTTCACGCCCATGTGACGGCGGTGGTACGAAGTGTCGCGAAACTGCGCCATGTGGCCGCGTGTTTAGCCGCAACCCCTCCAAACCCTGCAAAGAGACAGCATGCCGCACGGTTCCGGTTTTCCGCCTGCCTTCCCTGCACGGTCTGCTCCGTCCGTAATCGGGACGGGGCTCGAGGCCTCATGGCGGCGCTGCCAGCACGACTATGCGCTCGACCCCAGCACGCCCGCGCTGCCCGATGTGCTGTCCGGCACGGAACTGCGCCATGCCTGCCAGCATGCGGGCCGCATGCTGTATTTTGCAGGGCCGGAAATGGAGCGGCTGCACCACGCGCTTGAACCCGTGGGCTACACCGCCCTGCTGGCCGATACCGCAGGCGTGGTGCTGGCGCATAATGTGGCGGGCACGCTACAACGCGGCTGCCGCCGGTGGAACCTGTGGCCCGGCGCCGTGTGGCACGAGCGCCATGCAGGCACCAACGGCATTGGCACCTGCCTTGCCGAACAGCGCAGCATAAGCGTGCACCGCAATGAACACTGGCGCAGTTTCCTGCACGGGCTGACCGGCATTGCAACACCAGTCTATGACGCGACGGGGCGCATGGCGGGCGCGCTCAATGCCAGCTCCTACCGCCCCTCGCCCGATGGCAGCCTTGGCACGCTCATCGCATCCAGCCTTCTGCAGGCCGCACGCCAGATCGAGCAGGCTTTTTTCATGGATCTGTATCGTGGCCATACCATCATGCTGCTTGGCGCGGCACAGGGGGCATCGGCGTCCGTGCCCATGATGGCGCTCAACCGTGAGCGGCATGTAGTGGGTGCAACCCATGCCGCGCGCATACAGTTGGGCCTGCCGCCTGCGGGCGATGTCAGCCTGTGCCTGATGGAGGAGACCGGCCCCCGCTCGCCCCTGCGCGATGCTCAGGCCATGGCCATCCGCACGGCCCTTGCCAGCGCGGGGGGCAAGGTGGCGGTGGCGGCAAGGATGCTGGGCATCAGCCGCTCGACCCTGCACCGCAAGCTGCGTGCCCTTGACGGCACGCAGGCGGCCATGCGGCCCTGACCGGCCTTCAGCTTATCCGTTCACGCACGCTGGAATTCGGGCTACCGTGGCCTGCCACAGTTCATACCACGGTTCGGCCTCGCGCAGGGTCAGCACCGCACGCCGCATTTCCAGCGGCATGTAGAAATCATCCTCCGGCCAGGACTGGTGCCAGCCGCCCACAACGGCATCGACATTATCCCGGAACAGAAAGCATTACCTTACCCGCCCCATACGGGCACGCAGCAATGACACACCCCGCCACAATACCATGGTCACCAACGCCGCCGCGTAGCTGACGCTGGTGGCGTTATAGGTCTTGAACGCCAGCAGGAAATGCAGCGCAACCAACACCGCCACACCATAAACCAGCCGGTGCAGCCTGCCCCACCGCCGCCCCAGCCTGCGGATGGACCAGTTATTTGACGTAAGTGCGAGGGGCAGCAGCAGCATGAAGGCCGCAAACCCCAGCATGAGAAAGGGCCTGCGCGTGATGTCATGCCATAGCACGGCCAGATTGCCCTGCTGGTCGAGCGCCACATAAACACTCACATGCATCAGCGCGTACCAGAAGGCCAGCAACCCCAGCATGCGCCGGTAGCGCAGCAGGCTTATGCCGCTCACGACTCGCAGCGGCGTGACCAGCAATGCCGCAAGCAGGAAACGCACCGCCCACAACCCCAGCCACCGCTCGAACACATTGACCGGGTCCGGCCCCAGCCTGTCCTGCGCGCCATACCAGAAATAGAGCGCTGCAGGCAGCAGCCCCACCGCCATCAGCACCATTGTCTCGCCACGCCACGGCAGCAACGTGCGGGTGCGCCCCGCCCCGGTCAGGCGCGGCATGCTCAGTAAAAGCTGCGCAGGTTCATGTTGCCATACAGATGGGCCACCTGCTCACCATAGCCATTGAACATGAGGGTTTTCTTGCGCCCGCCGCCAAAAAATCCGCCCGCGCCGATCACCCGCTCCGAGGCCTGGCTCCAGCGCGGGTGATCCACATCGGGGTTGACGTTGGCGAAGAAGCCATACTCGGCGGAGTTCATCTGGTTCCATGTCGTGGGCGGCATCTTTTCCACCAGCCGGATGCGGGTAATGGACTTGATGCCCTTGAAGCCATACTTCCACGGCACGACCAGCCTGAGCGGCGCGCCGTTCTGGTTGGGCAGGGTCTCGCCATACAGGCCCACGGCCAGCAGGGTGAGCGGGTTCATGGCTTCATCAAGCCGCAGCCCTTCCACATACGGCCAGGCCAGGCTGTCGAGCCCACCCGTCTGGCCCGGCATCTCGGCCGGGCGCACGACCGATTCAAACGCCACGTAGCGCGCGCTGCCCAAAGGCTCGGCCAAAGCGAGCAGGCTGGCAAGGGGAAAGCCATCCCACGGGATGACCATCGACCATGCCTCGACACAGCGCATGCGGTAAAGCCGCTCCTCGATCGGCATGGCGGCGATCAGCGCATCAATGTCCCACACGCGCGGATGGGCGACCAGCCCTTCGACCGACACGGTCCACGGCCGCGCCTGAAACCGGCCGGAACGGGTGGAAGGATCTGTCTTGTCCAGCCCGAACTCATAGAAATTGTTATAATGGGTGACATCTTCCAGCGGGGTTGGTTTTTCCGCGGCCTGAAAGGGGCCAGGCCGGGTGTGCAGCGCTGCGGCCAGGGCGCGGGGCCCCGTGCCGACCGCCATGCCCAGCGTTGCCCCCGCCAGCAGCCTGCGCCGCGACAGCCAGACCCCGCGCGGCGTAATCTCGCTTGATGACAGACGCGGATAGGACCCTCGGGCCATGGAGACCTCTCCCCTTATGTGTGTTTGCAACACGTCAAACGCATCGCACCCTGCGCGGTATCCCGGTCATGCACAAGACGGGCCGTAAAACATGACCGACCTTTCACCTTCAGTCAGTCAGGATCAGGGCACGGAAGGGGCTGAGGCAGAGCGCCCGCACGTTTTTCCAGGCAGGACGGGCACAGGCATGCGGCCTCGGCCTGCGTGGGCACGGGGTGCACCGGCGGTTGCTTCATGCACCAGCAATCGCCATGCGGATCGCACTGGAACGGTGCCTGACAGATAGCGCAGCAAGCCAGTTTATCCTCCTTCCCGCCATGCGGGTTTTGTGTGCCCGCTCACAAACAGGGCGGTTCCTGCCGGGATGTTTCAGTTTCGCGGCCACAGATATACATGATGAATAGCAGATCAGCACCACCCGATACGAGAGGATGGAGCGGCCTCCTGGCCGCCACTCCTGCTTTTGTGCGCCATGAGCCGTAACGCAGTGGCCTGGCGCTGAACGTGCAGGGATATTTATCAGCAGCACTTCATTACTTATGTAAATTTGGTAGCAATATGGTCCACCCTGTATCAGGCATTTCTGGTTCTGTAATTAAACAGTACATATATCAGGCCAGACAGCGCCACCCCTACAAACCAGGACATGGAATTGATCAACGCGGACATATGAAAAATCTGGGCACCATAAAGAAAAAACAGGGTAATCAACATGGAGGCAAGTGCCGACATACGCCACCCGCTGCGGCCATAATAAGGGCCGGAAAAAACATACAGCCAGTTCAGTTGCAGTTTCTGGTGCCGGATAAAATAATAATCGGCCAGCATGATGCCGGTAATGGGCGCAAGCGTGCTCGCTATGATATTCAGAACCATATAAATGTTTTCCGGGTGATCGAACCATAGCCAGGGCACGGCGCCGATCCCGAGGAACAGGACCATTTTGCTGCCACGGTTGAAATCAAACTGACGCGGGAAGATACTCAGCAGATCATAGGCCGCAGGCATGATATTACCCGCTACGTTGACGGAAAGTGCCGCGATAATGATTGTGGCCCCCCCCACGAGCGTCAGCGCGGTATTGTTGATTTTGATCAGGATATCAACCGGATTCCATATCGGGTATCCAAACTGCACAACCGTGGCCGATGTAATGAAAATGCTCATGGGCGTAAACAGGATGGCTGTCAGCGGCAGGCCAATCGCCTGACCGATCACCTGATCGCGCTGTGAACGGACGAAGCGCGAAAGATCGGGAATGTTGACGGCATAAGACGCCCATATCCCGATAATGCTTGTCACCGCCGCCCAGAATTTGAGCCACAATGCCGTGCCATGCAGTTGTGATGGCTGGTCAAACAGTGGACCGACACCATGGCAGACATATATGGCCCACCCCGATGCCACCCCGGCCACAACCAGAACGAGGGGACCGGCATATAATTCAAAATTGCGGATGCGGTGAACGCCATGGGCACCGATGATGCCATGCAAGACCCACATCATGGCCATTGCCAGCCACATCTGTATGGATTGCCCCGCAATGGCATGGTCAAGATGGGCCCAGCCCGGCCACAGGGTGGAGAGGATGGCATTCAGGGCCTGTGATGCCGCATAGGCCTGTACGGAAAACCAGAAAATGGCGCATATGGCCCGCAGACCAATCGGGATCATGGCTCCCCGTGGCCCGAAGGAAGAACGGATGATGACACAGAAGGGAATACCATAACGCGTGCCCGAGCGGGCATTGAACCACATGGCTACGCATAGGGCGAGATAGGCCGTGCCAATGATGTAAAGGCACTGTAATGCCGAAAACCCGATCGCCATAAGCCCTGCCGCGGCTTCGTAAGCCACGACATTATGCACCATGCCCATCCATACGGTCGCCATGTTGAACCAGTTCCAGTCCCTGCGTGCGGCAGGCACGGGAGCCAGGTCGGCATTATACAGAACGGGGTCGTATCTGAAGGTATCGTGTCTGTCTGATGCCAGTTGATTCATTTAATATGCGCCTCAGGAAGAATATTCTGGAGTATGGGGCGGGTTTTCCGCCCCCCCTCCAACAGGTACGACAGGAGCAACCCTGACCTGCCCGGACAGGCGGAAATGACTGTCAACATATCGAATATTCATGCCACATCCATGTTTTTACAGCCTTTCCATATTGGCTGACATATTACTTATACGCAACAGGTTCACGCTCCCCAGGCTCAGGACCCATTGATTTGATGAAGGAAATCTTATTCAGGCTCTACGAGGAGACTGGAGATGAGTGACCTGTACTAGCTGACGGACGAACAGAGGGCGCGTCTTGAACCGTATTTTCCAGAAAAGCCACGGGAAGCCTCGCGTGGATGACCGCCGCGTGCTGAGCGGGATCATATTTGTCAACCGAAACGGCTTGCGCTGGCGCGACGCACCGAAGGAATACGGTCCGCACAAGACGCTTTACCGAAAGTAACGATATTCGGCACGATGTGCTCGGCTTCTAAGGCATGCATCGTACCAGGACGGCACAAACCAACCTTCACCTCATCACAGGCAAGCATTACCCCGTATTAGCGACATAATGCCTGCAATCCGGCCAGAAAACCGACGGTGGTATGATCAGGCCACCATCCGACAAAATGGGCTCAACCATAAGGCAGGCCATATCACCACGCGCAGGTTCGCCTTCTACCTCCTGCAAGGATGCATCCCGTTCAGCCTCGGGTGTCACATCAGGGCCAGCATCTGGTAACGGCATGCGCGTTTCATGGCCAGCCACAGTAGTGGTGCCTGACACAACGGCACGATGCGCGGAGGCCCGCATCGGGCTGGCGCACCAGCGAATGGCAAATTCCAGCATTTTATGCAAGTGATAATCAATATCAAAATGTGGAGGCCATAGCGCCCATGCCCGCTGCATCACAGCCCGATTGCCACAGTTCCTTGATAAAACAATTCTCTTTACGCTACTAACATCTTATTTGTTACATAATTACATATTATTTCATCGACTTTTTGCGTTTATTCTTGATTCGTCCATGTTGCCATGGAGCAACACTACACTCTGTTCTTTGTTATAATAATGAGAATCATTTGCGTTACGTGTTGCGATTGATTATCAACACCCTGTTCCCATCATCATAATCAAACAACGCATCCCTTTCAGGGTGCAACAGGAGTGGTGAATTGAGTAAGCCAGAACTGTCCCCCATCAGGCCACAAGGGCATGGGCTTCGTGTGGCCGTGGCCCTGGGCATGTCAGTCGGCCTTGGCGCCGGCGCGGATGAAGCCCATGCCGAAGCTCCGCCCGAACCGACTGATACCGCCGACAGCACCATCAAACTTTCTGCCGTGCGCGTGGGCGGGCAGGTCAACACGGAAGATGCCGGCATTGAAGCGGGCAACACCAACAGCGAGACCCTGCATATCGCCCGCATGCCCACCAGCGTGCGCGACACGCCGCAGACCATTACCGTCGTGCCGCAGGAACTGATCAAACAGCAGCGCGCCTTCACACTCGACCAGGCGCTCGCCAACGTGCCAGGCATTACCCTTTCCACCGGCGAGGGCGCGGGCGGGCTGAATGGCGACCAGTTCCGCATTCGCGGGCTGCAGGCACGTCAGGACATCTATACCGATGGCCTGCGTGACTTTGGTACCTATACGCGCGATACGTTCAATACCGAGAGCGTCGAGGTCATCAAAGGCCCATCGGGCGAGTATTTCGGCGCGGGCAATGTGGGCGGTGTCATCAACCAGAGCCAGAAGCACGCCCATGCGGGCAACAGCTACAGCTATGACCAGACTTTTGGCAGCGGGCCGCTGTTTCGTGGCGTGGGCGACATCAACTACCAGATCAATGAGGACATGGCCATTCGCATCAATGGCATGTTCAACAAACAGGATGTGGTTGACCGCGACAACGTAACCTCTAACCGCTATGGCGCCGCGGTTGATTTTGGCGTGGGCCTGCGCAGCAGGACATCATGGCACCTGACATGGCAGTGGCTGAACAGTAACAGCAAGCCTGATTACGGCGTAAGCATGATCAAGGTGGAGGGATCGAAGAACCGTTGGTTGATGCGCCTGGCTCGTGATTTCAGGGTTTTGGCGATTTGATTTACGGTTTTTGGGGTAGCTTTTGATCTGCGTTTTGAGCAGATCGGGGACTGCCCTCCCGCTGGATGACTACGCGCTCGCGTTCAACCTTTCGAGGAAGAGGAAGCGGCGCATGTTGTAGACGATATTGGCCAGCCCGATCCTCATGGTGGCCCGGGTGATACCGACAGTTCGGATGAACAATCCCGTCTGTGATTTCTGGTCGGCAAAGACGTGCTCGACGCGTGATCGGATCACGGACTTTCCAGCATTCGATTTCTGGATATGTCGGGGCATAGGCTTGAGATGCGGCTTTTTTCTGTGAACCTTTGAGACAAAACCCTCTTTGTCCATGAAGTCCTCATTCGCTTTCGAGCGATAAGCTGTATCAGCCCAAACGCTTGAGGCCGTATTGGTTTTATCTAACAGCCCCTCTCTCAATCGCGCACCATCACTGGCGGCGGCATCCGTCGTCTTCCATTTTCGGATGAACCGAAACTTCCGGTCGATGGAGATGTGGGATTTGTAGCCAAAGAACGGGATGGCGAGATCGCTCGACGGTATGGTTCCATCGTCCTGCCGCTTCGCCTTCGTGAACTTAAGTGTCCATCGTGCATGACGATCCTTGTGCGACATCTTTGCGGGCTTGTCCTGCCAGTCTTCTGGAATACGTCCCGCCCGGAGATCCGCTTTCTCCCCTTTGGTATTGCGCTGCTTTGGCGCTGCCACCAGCGTGGCATCCAGGATCTGGCCGGACATCGGCAGATACCCAGCGTTACGCAGGGTGGCGTCAAAGCGCTCGAACAGCTTCTGGATGGCGCCTGCCTCGGTCAGACGCTCGCGAAACAGCCAGACCGTTTTGGCATCGGGCACCCGGTCCGACAGTCCCAGACCGAGGAAACGCATGAAGGACAGGCGGTCGTTGATCAGATATTCCGTTCGCTCGTCGGAGAGATTGTTCAGCGTCTGGATGACCAGGATCTTGAACATCAGCACCGGATCGAACGGGGGACGGCCGCCTTTGCTCCTGTCTGAATAGGCCAGAGCCTTCTCCAGATCAGGGCGGAACGCCTCAAAATCCACAGTCCGGGAAAATGCCTCCAACTGATCGCCAAGCCCGCTTAACCGGGCAAGCCGCTCGTCAACATCAAAGAAACCCGGCTGCTTCATGAGCCATCCCCCCAATCATCACACAAGGTATGGAATCACAGCCACCAATTCAGAGCCAAGGGGTTTTTCGAACCCTCCAGGTGGGTAGCATCTATCGCCCCATCACCGATTATGGCGTGGCCCGCAATACCAGCTACACTCGCAATTTCGACTTTGACCGCTCCAACATCCATACCCTCACCTCTGCGCTCAAATCAGACATCACGCGCTGGTTCACCCTCACCAATGACACGCGGCTGAGCTTGTACCAGCGCGATTATACCGCCACGACCCCGGCTGCCTGCTCGGGGGCGTGCGCTGCCGCCATCCTGTCAGGTGGCAATTACGCCCTGCCCTATGGCGCGGGCGGTGGTGCGGCCTACCGGCAGCAGGGCTGGGGGGTGCAGAATGTCATCATGGGACGTGCGCGCTTCAATACCGGCTTTGTACATCATGACCTCAAGGCGGGAGTGGACATCAACTACGCCAGTGATTCGCGCTGGCCAGGCAGCTTTACCAACCGCACCAACAACCAGACCATCCGCAACCCGCAATATGCCTATCCGGGCACGTCGCTCAGCTTTCCCGCCACAGGCTACGGCAATGCCAATGCGCGTGACCTCGGGCTGTTCGTGGCCGACCGCATTCAGCTGACCCGGCAGCTTTCGCTGTTCGGCACGGCGCGGTGGGATTCGTTCAGCAGCACGTATTACAAGCAGTCAACCGCAAGCAATGGCCGCGCCGAGCAGAAATCCGACCGCTGGAGCCCATCAGGCAGCATCATGTATTCCCCGCTGAAGGATACATCGTTCTATTTCACCTTCGCGCGCTCGTACAAGCCTGTGGGCACGGATGTCTCCTCGCTGGTTACGGTCAAGCCGCAGGCGGGCGACGTGGCGCAGAAAGGCGTTAACCTCTCACCCCAGCGCAGCGACCTGCTCGAGTTTGGCAACAAGTCCGACTTCTTTCACAAGCGGCTGGGCACCACGGTCGCGTTCTTCCAGATCAGCGAGAACAATTCGCGCTATTATGACGTGAATGGCGATATGGAAACCGGCTTTGCCGATTCCGGCAGTGGCCGCCGCATCCGTGGTGTGGAACTGAGTGCAAACGGCAAGATCACACGCGACTGGCAGGTCTTCGCCTCCTATTCCTACATGGATGGACGCGTAACCAACAGCAACACCGGCGATAACGGCAAGACCGCGCCGCAGGTGCCGCACAACAACATGTCGGTGTGGAGTTCGTACGACCTCTCGCACCTGCTGCTGCGCCCGCAGTGGGGTGACCTCAAGATTGGCGGTGGCGCACAGTATTCATCGGGCTACTGGGCCGGACCGGACACGACCAATACCGCACGCATGCCCTATACGTTCAACCTCAATGGCATGGTTTCGTGGGATTACAGGCATTATCACGTGTCATTCAACGCCAACAACATCACCAACCGGCTCAACTATGCCTCCTCGTTCTCCGGTTCGCGGGCAGTGCCTTCGCCGGGGCGTTACTTCCTTGGCAGCATTGGCGTATCATTTTGATACTTCTACATTCCGAAATACATGACATATACTGCCTCAACCAGAACAATACCGTGCTGAAATGAATAAAAACGGACAGCGCACCTCCGACGGCCACCCCCTCCCCACGCCGCAACCCGGCGTGGTGGAGACACAGCTCATGCTGGGGCAGATCCATCTTGATCAGGGCCATATGGATGAAGCCTTCACCATGTTCGAGGCGGCCGCACGCAGTGGCGACCCGCGTGCGGTGAACATGCTCGGCCGCGCCCATGAGCGCGGCTGGGGCACCGCGCGTAACCCGGTCACCGCGGCACTATATTACACCCATGCAGCCGATAGCGGATATGGCTGGGCGCTGTTCAACCTGGCCGACCTGTATCTGGCGGGCCAGGGCGTGCGGGCCGATCCGGGCCGCGCCCATGTCCTGTATGTGGCCGCTGCCCGGGCAGGGGTTGCCAAAGCGCTGAACATGCTGGGCATCATGGCGGAACAGCGCATGGTGCCGGCTGCACGGCCCGAAAGCGCACCCGTGTTCTTTCATGCTGCCGCCACAGAAGGCGACTGCTGGGGCTGCGTCAATCTTGCACGCCTGTATCTGGCAGCAGGCCAGACGGCGCAGGCCATCCCCTGGCTGCACAAAGCACTGGAACATGGCTTTGGGGATGTCTTTGCAGTCATCGCCACGCTTCTGGCCACACAGCCTGCCCCCCGGCTGCGGCCTCTGGCGCGTGAAGCGGCAGGACGGATGCGGGCCGCATGTCAGCCCGACAGGCTTTTAACCCCAACACGATCGCATGACACATGAAACTGATAATAAAGAAATACGCCACCCCGCTGATTACCGGCCTGTTCCTGGTTTCTGCCATTTCCGGCACGGCCCTGTTCTTTCACTGGATGCCGGGCATGTTCCACTCCATGCATGTCTGGCTGAGCATGGTGCTGCTGCTGCCTTTCGTGCTGCATATATGGCGCAACTGGGCGCAGTTCCTGCTTTATTTCCGCACGCCCTCCATGCTGTTGGCGTGCGGCCTGTCGCTGCTTGCGGCCATTGGCTTCGTGCTCACCACGGGGCATGCGGGCGGCAACCCGGCGCGCCAGCTTTTTCCGCTGCTGACCCATGCGCCGCTGAACGCGCTGGCCCCCGTGCTGCACGCAGCCCCTGATGCACTGGCCGAACGCCTGGGCCATGAGAACTGCACGGTCAATTCCACCGACGAGACGCTGGAACAGATCGCAACGGATTGCGGCAAGAAATCAAACGACCTCCTGCTGCGCCTGCTGCCGCACCATAACGATCACAGGCATTGAGCGCGATGATCCGGCCAACAGGAAATTCCTCATGCTGATTCATATTCCCGGCGTGCTGAGCCGCCATGATGTGGCCCATTGCCGCGCGGTGCTGGGCCGCTCGCAATGGGTGGACGGACGGGTAACGGCGGGCGAGCAGTCCGCCAAGGCCAAGTTCAACCTCCAGATCCCGCATGACAGCACGGAAGGCCGTGACCTGGCCGACCTGGTGCTGCAACGGCTGGGGTGCAATGCCACCTTCAACAGCGCAGCCCTGCCGCTGCGCGTGTTTCCGCCCCTGTTCAACCGGTATGATGCGGGCATGTGCTTTCACACCCATATCGACAACGCCATCCGCCCCTTGCCCGGCACCGGCCACCGGCTGCGCACCGATGTGTCCTCCACGCTGTTCCTCAGCGAACTTGATGAATATGACGGTGGCGAACTGATGATACAGGACACCTATGGCACGCAGAAGGTGCGCTTCCCCGCAGGTGACATGGTGCTCTACCCCGCCACCAGCCTGCACAGCGTCAGCCCCGTTACGCGCGGCAGCCGCTGGGCATCGTTTTTCTGGTCACAGTCCATGGTGCGCAATGACGTGCAGCGCACCCTGCTCTACCAGTTCGACCAGTCGATCATCGAAACCCGCCGCACCCTGCCTGACAGCCACCCCGCCGTGCTGGGCCTGACGGCCACCTACCACAACCTGCTGCGCCAGTGGGCGGAACTGTAGCCGCCGCATTCGCACCCACCATGGCTGGATACGGCACCGCATTCACGATAGATACGGGCCGGAATGCAGGGTGAAAACAGATACAATGAACATGAAAAACGCCCCCCACGCCACGGGGCGCTGAGATGACGGGAGCGGACAGGACCCTGCGGGGGCGGCTGCGTGATATTGTTGCCGGGCTGTCGCTGGCATCGATGAACATTCCGCAGGTGCTGGGCTATACCCGCATTGCACAGATGCCCGCGGTGACCGGCCTGTACACGGTGCTGCTGCCGCTGGTTGCCTTTGCAGGGTTCGGGGCCTCGCGCCATCTGGTGGTGGCGGCGGATTCAGCCACGGCTGCAATTTTCTCCAGCGCACTCGGGCGCATGGCCGTGCCGGGCAGCACGCATTACATGGCGCTGGTCAGCACGGTGGCCCTGCTCAGCGCGGGGTTCCTGCTGGTCGCGCGACTGTTCCGCCTTGGCTTTCTGGCCGATTTCCTCTCCCGCACCGTGCTGGTGGGGTTCATGGCCGGTGTGGGCGTGCAGGTGGCTCTTGCCATGACACGCGACATGCTGGGCATAGACATCACTGCCCATAACACCGTGCTGCAACTGGTCCAGACCATAACGCGTCTGCCCCGGCTCAACGGGCCGACGCTTCTGCTGTCGGCAGGCATTGTGGCGGTCATCATGGTGGGCGAGCGGCTGGCCCCGCGCCTGCCGCTGCCACTGGTCACGGTCGTGGGGTCGATCATGGCGAGCATGATGTTCGATCTGGCGGGGCATGGCATCGCCATCATCGGCCCGATTGAAAGCGGCCTGCCACGCCTGCGCCTGCCTGATGTTTCATGGAATGAAATGCTGGCCCTGCTACCGGTCACCACATCGTGCGTATTTGTCATCATTGCGCAGAGTGCCGCCACATCCCGCGCCTTTGCACAGCGCTTTCATGATCCGGTCAATGACAATGCCGACATTCTCGGCCTTGCCGCAGCCAATGCCGTTGCCGGGCTGAGTGGCACCTTCAGTGTCAATGGCAGCCCGACCCAGACCGCCATGGCCGTGCAGGCAGGTGCGCGCACGCAACTGGCGCAACTGACCTTTGCCGCCATTACCATGATCGTGCTGCTGTTCCTGACCGGCCCGCTCCAGTACCTGCCGCGCTGCGTTCTGGCCTCGATTGTCTTTACGGTCGCCCTCGGCATGATCAACACACGCGCGATGCTGGCCATCTACCGCGAAAGCCCGGGCGAATGCGGGCTGGCACTTGCCACGGCGGCTGCCGTTGTCAGCATCGGCGTGGAACAGGGCATATTCCTGGCCATAGCGCTCTCGCTGTTCCGCCATGTGCGGCACAGCTACGAGCCCCATACCATGCTGCTGTGTTACGACATGCATTCCGGCCTGCTGGAGCCGCAACCCGTCTCGGCAGGGGTGCAGACCGCGCCTGGCATCGTGCTGTACCGGTTCTGCGCGGATCTGTTCTATGCCAACTCGATGCGTTTTGTCAGCGACATCCGCTCCCTCGTGGCCCCTGCGCGTGCACGGCCTGAGTGCATCGTGGTGGATGCCAGCGCAATCACCGATATCGACTTTTCAGCCGCGAGTGACCTGCGCGACCTGTTTACCAGCCTCAGGCAACAGGGGGTCAGGATCATATTCGGGCGGGTCACGCCCTATCTCCGCGCCGATATGGACCGCCATCGCCTCACGCCGGTTATCGGGGCGGAGAACATTCATGCGCAGTTGCATACGGCCATGGCCGCGGCGCAGCAGATCATGAACACGCACGCACCCACCTGATCTGGCCCCTGCATGCGCTCAGGAAGGGTGTATCGGCTTCTTGCCACAACCCGTTTTACGGTTACAGCGCTCAGTCCTTCAGGGGCTGGAGGATCTGACTCAGTATGGTCGTGGTGGCGGGCTCGCGATGGAAATCAAGGCAGCTTTCAATCCCTTCCAGATGCCGCGCCATGAGGGCGGAGGCTTCGACATAATCATGCGCCAGAAGCAGTTCGAGCAGATCATGATGATCGGAAGACAGGCAGCACGTCGTGTTCTGTCGCTCATACATGGTAATGATGAGCGACATGCGCAGGATAAGCTCGCCGGTAATGCTTTTCAGCACCTTGTTACCGAGTTCCTCGATCAACGTCAGGTGAAACTGGCCGGAAAGATAGATCATGGCAATCGCGTCATGCGCCGCATGCGCCTGTGCTTCCTGCATCATGATGCGGCGCAGGCGCTCAGCCCCCTGCGCGGATAGCTTGCGGTAGGGATGCGCGAGCAGGCTGACCTCGATCAGGCGGCGGCTGGCCAGCACGTCACGGGCTTCCTGCGGGGAGGGGCGGCTGACAAAAGCCCCGCGCCCCGGTTCCAGCGTGACGATGTGCGAGCGCGACAGCAGCAGCAGCACACGGCGGATCTTGGCCCGGTTGGAGCGAAAGATCTGGGCAAGCTCTTCCTCCGGCAGCTTGCTGCCAGGTGCCAGCTTGCGCTCGAGGACCGCCTTGCACAAGGCATCAGCAATGCGCGCTTCTTCCTTGGCAGATGATCCCATGGCCCGTGCCTCCCCTCCCCTTTTGCTGAAACGCATTTCTGTTGAGGCAGTCTGGCGCGTCCGTCAAGAGTCTTGATATTGTAAACAATAATGGTTGACGAAACACGTTTCCAAATCATACTGACTGACAGAGGCCACTGATATGGCCCGCCTTAATCATGATTGGATGCCTGCCCGTGTCGCGCCTGCTGCTCATCAATCCCAATACCGATACGGATATGACGCAACGCATGGTGGCCTATGCCGAGGCCCAGTTTGCCGGCGCGGTCGCGATTGAGGCGATCACGGCCCGGTTCGGGGCGCGCTACCTGACCAACCGCGTTTCCGTCACGATTGCGGGCCATGCGGTGCTCGATGCGCTGGCCTGCGCGCGCGGACCGTTTGACGCGGTGCTGGTGGCCTGTTTTGGCGACCCGGGGCGCGAGGCTCTGGCGAGCCTCTGCCCGGTGCCGGTCGCGGGCATGGCGCAGGCTTCCCTTATCCGGGCGGCGCGGCTGCCGGGGCGCTTCTCGATTGTGACCGGCGGCCCGGAATGGAAGCCTATGCTCGTGACTCTGGTGCAGGCCATGGGACTGAGCGCACGGCTGGCATCCATCCGCATCCTGCCCGCAGCGGGCAATGTTCTGGCACAGGGCGGGGCTGAAGCCTGCCGGCAGATTGCGCGTGCCTGCAATGAAGCGGTGCAGGAAGATGGTGCCGCCCGCGTGGTGCTGGGCGGTGCGGGGCTGGCAGGCTTTGCCGCGCGGATTGCGCCAGACGTAACCGCCCCGGTCATGTGCTCCCTGCACGAAAGCCTGCAGGAAGTGTCCAGCCTGCTGTCGCGCCCCGCGCCGCAGCAGCACGCGTGGAAGAGCATGGAAACGGTGGGCCTGTCTCCCGAACTACACCGTTATCTGGCATCTGGCGCGACTGTACGCGCCTGCCAGGATTGAAATCCATTTTTGTAAACAATATGCGTTGACACGTATTTTAAACCGATATTATCCTGCAACCGTAATGAGAGACATTCCTCTCAAGTATCATTCCATACCGTGATCCCGGCCTGCCGGGCGGGATAAAGAATAAGGACACCGGCAATGTACCTTGACGGAAAAAGCCCGAACGGATCGCACTCCTCCAGGCAGACCGTGCCGCTGCTCCGTTTTTCCGTTCAGGCGCCCGGTCACCGGTTTTTTCTGGTGCTGACAACCGCGCTGGTGCTCGGTGCGCCACGCGGGGCGGCCCTGGCCCGCACGGTAACGACCCATGACAAGCACGCCAACAATGCCCACCCCGCAACCGTGCAGCCGCAGGGTGTAAAGGCTACGGGCGGACCCGAGCAGATCCAGGTGGGGGCGAGTGTTGTCCATTCAGCCGATGGCGTGACCGGGCGCGCGCCCGGTGGCGGCCTGATCCAGAAACAGACCGCGCCCAAGGCACGCAGCACTGTCACCCCCGATTACATCATGAAGCAGTCGCCTGCGCAGAACGCCTATAACGCCGTCAAGCTGCTGCCGGGCATCGTGGTCGCCAATACCGACCCTGCAGGCCACGAAAAATCCGCCCTGAGCATGCGTGGCCTGACACAGGACCAGATTGCCAATGTGTGGGAAGGCATGCCGCTGAGCAGCATCGGTGGCTACAATCTTGACGTGGCATGGGTTACGGATAGCGAAAATATCGGCAGCGTTTCCGTGCAGCCCGGCTCATCCAATCTCGATACGCCCGCCATCAACGGTTCGGGCGGCATGTTCGAGTTCAAGACCCGCGATCCCTCAAAGAAATTCGGCGGGCTGGGCGATGTCGGCGTGGGCAACCGCGACTATACCCGCCAGTTCCTGCGCGTGGACACGGGCGAATGGGGCAAGACTGGCATCCGCTCCTACATCTCGTTCTCCAACCAGCATGACACGTTCTACCACGGCCCCGGCCAGGAAGACTTCAAGCATATCGACTTCAAGATCCTCAAGGAATGGGGGGATGGCAACCGCGTGTCACTCGTCGGTGGGTTTACACGCGGCATTATCGGTAACGAGCCCTACTGGGACATGACCATGGCCAGCTGGCAGCAGAAGGGGCTGAAGAACGAACTGGCCGGTTCCTACGACCGCAACAACGCGGCTGGCGGCACCGATTACTGGAAGCTGAACTGGCTTCATTCCAAGACCTTCAACATCGCGGCCCCCTCGCACTTCAACTTCGGGCGGATCGGGCTGGATGTCACCCCCTATGTGGCGGCCAACCAGAAGGTTTACGGCTCCGGCTTTGAACTCAACGATCAGGTTTACAATGGCTATGGCAGCAGCCCGCAATCCATTGTCATTCCCGGCCAGCAGGCCGGTCAGTCCTACGGCGTGGCCGAGCAGTACAGCAGCCTGAACGAAATGCGCGGCGGCGTGAACGCCAAGCTGAGCTACAAGGTCGGCAATCATCATATCTATCTGGGTTACTGGTTCGATTACGACAATTCCACCAACCTTGTCGGCTACACCGGCGTCAGCAGCGCAGGCGACCCGGCAACCTCCTGGGGGCGGGCGCGCAACTCGCTGCGGCTGAGCAACGGGCAGGTTTTCTATTCGCAGAACTACAGCGACATTTCCACCGTCAACGGCATTTATGCAGGCGATACGGTCACGCTGCTCAACGGGCGGCTGGTGCTTGATGGCGGCATGCGCGTGACCATGATCCATCGTGACGGCACCGACAACATTCCCGGCCTGCAGCGCAAGGTCAGCGCCAACGAGGTCATGCCCCTACCCACGCTTGGCGGGCATTTTCAGCTAAACAAATACGTGCAGATCTTTGGTGGCGTCTCGACCGGCGCCAAGGCCCCGCCTGACAGTGCCATGATCACCACCATCAACCCCAATACCGGGCAGATCGCCAATCAGGGCCAGACCCATATCCATGATGAATACAATATTACCGAGGAAGTAGGCATGCGCTACACCGGTAAATACATCATCGGGTCCTTTACGTATTTCCATTACAACCTGTCGCATCATCAGGTTTCCACCTCCATGTTCCTCGGTAACGAGGCCATCGGGCAGGTCATTGATGCGGGCAACCAGACAACCAACGGGTTTGACGCGGAAATCGGCATGCGCCCCATCCACCATTTCCGCCCCTATGCGTCCATGCAGTATCTGCACTCAACCATCGATAACAATATCCAGGGTCTGCCCACCAAGGGCAAGATGGCGGTCAACACGCCCACATGGGCGGCCTCGCTGGGCATAGACTGGGATAACGGCATCTTCTTCTGGAATTATGGCCTGAATTACTTCTCAAAACAGTATTCAACCTTCATGAACCAGGAAGCACTGCCCTCGCTTTACACCATGAATGCCACAGTGGGCGCGCGCCTGCCGCGCAACAGCCTGGTCGGGCGCGGGCTGAGCTTTCTCAAAAGCCCGGAAGTCATGCTGTGGGTCAACAACATGATCGATACCCATGCCTACTCCGCCATCAACAGTGTCAGCCTGACCAATACAACCATCGGCAAGATCCAGGGCACGGCACCTACCTACAATACGCTGGGACGTTTCTCCGCTGTGGTGACCTTCCGGGCCGGTTTCTGAGCAGGCATCATGCAATGGAATACGTAAGCTGGCCCGACCTTCACATGGCCACAACACCCGGGCATAGTGGCCTGCGGGAGAGCTGTGTATGAACATGCAGGTACGACCGGAAGCGGTTCCATCTTCTTCAGCCACGCGGCAGGGCACGCAGGATGATAGATTGCGCAACAGCGATCTGCTCCCTGCGGCAAAGCAGGACTGGAACTGGTACGACTACCTGTCTTTCTGGATGTCGGATGTGCATAGCGTTGGCGGCTATGTCACGGCTGGCAACCTTTTTACCCTCGGCCTGCCTTCGGGGCTGGTTTTTGCCGCCCTGCTGGCGGGCGTACTGATTGTAAACGCCCTGTGCAACCTTGTGGCGGTGCCCAGCCAGCGCACGGGTACGCCGTTTCCGGTTGTATGCCGCATGTCCTTTGGCGTGCTGGGGGCCAATATTCCCGCGCTGATCCGCGGCGTGATCGCCGTATGCTGGTACGGCATACAGACATGGCTGGCCTCTAACGCACTGGTGGTACTGACCCTGCGCCTTGCCCCCGGCCTGGCACCATGGGCCGAGGTCAGGCGGCACGGCATGCTGGGGCTTTCAGCCGTGGGCTGGGGCGCATTTGCCCTGTTATGGCTGGTGCAGGCCGCCATTTTCTGGCGGGGTATCGAAACCATCCGCCGGTTTATCGAACTGGCGGGGCCTGCCGTATACGCCATCATGATCGCACTCGACCTGTATCTGCTCCACCATGTGGGGTGGCACCATTTTTCCTTGCGGATTACCGGGGCGGGTGCCCCCTTGCATGGCAGTGCACTGGTATGGGCCAGCGTGAATGCGGTGGCACTTGTGGTCTCCTATTTCTCTGGCCCCATGCTTAATTTTGGTGATTTCGCCCGCTACGGCCGCAGTGCGGCGGATATCAGGCGCGGCAATTTCTGGGGGCTGCCGTTCAATTTCATCGGCTTTTCAGCACTCACAATCTGCACCATTGCCCTGACTGCACCGGCTTTTGGTCATGTCATGATCGACCCGGTGGAAACCGTCGCGCATATCGATAGCCTGACCGCAGTCATATTCGGCATGCTGACATTTATCATTGCGACGGCAGGCATCAATATCGTGGCCAATTTTGTCTCGGCCTCGTTTGATTTTTCCAATCTCTCGCCCCGGCATATCAGCCTGCGCGGTGGCGGCATGATTGCGGCTGCTGGCTCAATCGTCATCATGCCATGGAAACTGTATGGCAACCCGCACGTCATGCATCTGACACTGGATGTGCTGGCGACGTTCATCGGCCCGTTATTTGGCATTCTTGTCTGTGACTACTATATCGTGCGCCGCCGCGAAGTTGATGTAGCAGCCCTTTACACCACCAGCGCGCAGGGCCGTTACTGGTACCGCAACGGGGTTAACCCGGCGGCCATCCTTGCCCTGCTGGCTGCGGTGGCGGCGGGGAGCACGAGTGTGTTCGTGCCTGCGTTCTCTGCCCTGTCTGAATTTGCATGGTTTATCGGATGCCTGACAGGAGGGGCGTGCTACCTTGCCCTGATGAAATCAGGCCCTGCCGGCAACGCATCTCCCTGATAGTCGCGCCGGGGGAATGACCCCGATAACGTCTATCCCCTCCCTCAGGCAGGGTCGAAATGTTCATCGGCTGCCATGATCGCGCGCATCAGCACGTTTGCACCGGCCACGATATCATCCGGTGCGGCATATTCCGCCTCGTTGTGGCTCAACCCGTCACGGCAGGGAATGAAGATCATCGCGGTCGGGCAGATTCGGGCCATATAGGCCGCATCATGCCCTGCGCCGGAAATGATGTCGCGATGGCTCAGCCCCGCCTTTGCCGCCGCATCGCGCACCATGCTGACGCAGCCCGGGTCAAACGGCACGGCAGGAGAACGCCAGCTTTCCTCGAT
Organism: Komagataeibacter xylinus; assembly: GCF_009834365.1. Lineage (NCBI taxonomy): Bacteria > Pseudomonadati > Pseudomonadota > Alphaproteobacteria > Acetobacterales > Acetobacteraceae > Komagataeibacter > Komagataeibacter xylinus. The sequence goes on from NZ_CP041348.1 coordinate 143,220, forward strand.
CGACAGGTCGATGCCCGCCCTGCGTGCAATCCAGGCCGCCTGTGTGCGAAAATCGGCTTCCATCGCCTCAATCACGGCATCATCAGGGTGGCGCAGGTCCAGCGTCATGCGCACTTCGCCCGGCACCACGTTGCGACTGCCCGGGCTTGCATCAATGATGCCGATGGTTGCCTTGGCATCCGGCCCGTGTGCTGCCGCCACATCCGCCGCCAGCACCATCAGGCGGGCCGCCGCGAGCAGCGCGTCGCGGCGCAGTTCCATGGGGGTCGTGCCGGCATGGGCTTCCTGCCCTGTCAGGGTTACATCAAACCACCGCATGCCCTGCACGCCTGTCACGACGCCAATGGTTTTGCCCTCGTTTTCCAGCACTGGTCCCTGTTCGATATGCAACTCGAAATAGGCGGCAAGCGGGTGCGCGCCACAGGGCTCATCGCCCTTATACCCGATTGCGAGCAGGGCATCACCCAGACGGACCCCATCACGGTCGGCAAGACCATAGGCCTGCTCCAGCGTGAAGGCACCGCTAAAAACGCCTGATGCCGTCATGGCCGGGGCAAAACGCGCCCCTTCCTCATTGGTCCAGTTGGCCAGTTCGATTGAATGGCGCGGCACATATCCCGCTGCCCGGAAGGCACGCAATACCGCCAGCCCCCCCAGCACGCCATAAATGCCATCATAGCGGCCGCCCGTGGGCTGGGTGTCGAGGTGGCTGCCCATCATCAATGGCGGAAGGGTCGGATCACTCCCCTCAAGGCGCAGGAACTGGCTGCCCATGGTATCGACCGTAAGGGAACAGTCCAGTGCCGCCCCCTGCCCGGCCAGCCAGTCACGGACAAGACGGTCCTCCGCCGACAGGGCCAGCCGGCGGATGCCGCCCCGTGGCGTTGCGCCAAAACGGGACGTGAAGGCAATGTCCTCGTTCAGGCGGGGACCATCAATCGTAATATTGGCGTTCTTGTGCATCTGACTACCCTTTTTTCATGGTCCCGTGCCGATGGTGGCTGCAAGTGTCAGCATCCCGTCACGCAGGATATCCTGCAGGCGTCGAGCCGGGCCAGCCCGGCGCTTGCCTGCGTGATGGATTGGCTGCCCCGCCATGCGCCCATCACGACAGACACGCCCGTTCCACCCCTGTGAGCACAATGGTCTGGTACCGGAAAGGATAACCATGAACTGCTCCAGCGGCTGCATGCCGGTAATCATCATGTATGATGAGGCGATGGCAAGATCCTGCACGCACTGGGCGCATATCACATATATCTAAAATCAATCACGTCCTTGTTGGCGTGCTCGCTACACAGGGTAGCATGCACATTGCAGTTATTATGGATTACCTGCGCACCCTGCGCGGCGGCGTGCTGATCCGACCGTCTTGCCTGAGACAGGCCCCTCCCTTCCGATGACCGCCTCTTGCGCCTGCACTGACCAGTTCATGCCGATCGGAACACCGCGCATGGCATTTGGCGCCATCGTGCCCAAGGATATCGGCTTCTTCATATATTATATTGCGAATCATATATTATAATGCGAAGGGTATATCATTCTGAAGCCAAAACCTTCTGTGCCGTGCGCCAGAGGGGCAACCTTTCACATACCGGAACAGAAATTCATGTCAGTCCATGACACGTTTGCTCCCGCGTTTTCGTCCCGTTCCCCCTTGCGTCAGGCTATTGTGAAGGCGATCCGCAAACCCGAAGCCTCATGTGTCGAGACACTGACCCCTGCAGCAAAGCTGAACACGGTGGAAAGCGCGCAGACACAAGCGCTGGCAACCCGCCTGACAGAAGGCCTGCGGGCGGAACGCCACCCCGGTCTTGTGGAAACACTGGTGCAGGAATTCGCCCTTTCCTCCGCCGAGGGCGTGGCCCTGATGTGCCTGGCCGAAGCATTGCTGCGCATTCCCGACACGGCGACGCGCGATGCGCTGATTGAGGACAAGATTGGTGATGGCGACTGGCTGGCGCATGTGTCGCGTGACCGACCGCTTTTTGCCAATGCCGCGGCCTGGGGGCTGGCGCTTACGGGTGAAATCGTGGCTCGGCATGATGAAAAAAACCTGAAATCCGCCCTGCTGGGATTTGTTGCCCGGAGCACCCGGCCTGTCATCCGCAAGGCGGTTGATGCCGCCATGCGGCTTATGGGCGAGCAGTTCGTGCTTGGCGAGACCATAGGGCAGGCCCGCGAGAACAGTGCACGGCTGGAAGAGGCCGGTTTTTCCTATTCCTACGACATGCTGGGCGAAGCCGCCTTTACCGCGCAGGATGCCAGCCGCTACCGGCAGGATTACCTTGACGCCATCCATGCCATTGGCCGCAGCGCGCGGGGCGCCAGCGTGTATGAACGGCCGGGCATTTCCATAAAGCTTTCGGCCCTGCACCCCCGTTATGTCCGCGCCCAGCGTGAACGGGTCATGACCGAGCTGCTGGCCGTGGTGCAGGAACTGACCCTGCTGGCGCGCAGTTATGATATCGGCATCAATATCGATGCCGAAGAAAGCGAACGGCTCGACCTGTCACTCGACCTGCTGGAAGCACTGTGCCACACGCCGGGACTGGAAGGCTGGAACGGGATCGGCTTTGTCGTGCAGGCCTACGGCAAGCGTTGCCCGTATGTGCTGGATTACATCATCGACCTCGCCCGCCGCACCAGCCGCCGCCTGATGGTCCGACTTGTCAAAGGGGCCTATTGGGACAGCGAGATCAAGAAAGCGCAGGTCGACGGGCTATCCGATTTTCCCGTCTATACGCGCAAATGCCATACCGACATCAGCTACATAGCCTGCGCGCGCAGGCTGCTGGCGGCACGTGATGTGATCTTTCCACAGTTTGCCACGCATAATGCCCGCACGCTGGCGAGCATCCACACCTTGGCTGGCGAAGCGTTTGAAGTGGGTTCCTATGAATTCCAGTGCCTGCATGGCATGGGTGAGCCGCTTTACCGGCAGGTGGTCGGCACGACCGGACTCAACCGCCCGACCCGTATCTACGCCCCGGTTGGCACGCATGAGACCCTGCTGGCCTATCTGGTGCGCCGCCTGCTGGAAAATGGGGCCAATTCCTCCTTCGTGAACCAGATCGGTGATGAATCCATCCCGGTTGCAAAACTGGTGGAAGACCCACTGGCCATCGCCCGCGGCTTTACCCCTTATGGTGCCCCCCATCCTGACATACGCAGGCCCTCCGACCTGTTTGGCGCGGAACGCCGCAATTCCGCAGGGCTGGATCTGGCCGATGACCAGGTTTTGTCCGAACTGGCAGCCGGATTGCAGGCAGCCCCAAACAACTGGAAAGCCACATCCCTTGTTGTGGGCATGCAGCCTGAGGGCACGGCCTTACCCGTTACCAACCCGGCCGACCACAGCGATCAGGTCGGGACAGTCATCCCGGCAACACGGGAGATTGTAGGACAGGCCGTAACGGCGGCACAGGCCGCATGCACCGACTGGGCCAATACAGCGCCCGCGACCCGTGCAGAAATTCTGGAAACAGCGTCCAGCCTGCTGGAATCCCGTCAGGATGAACTGCTGGCACTGCTCTCGCGCGAGGCCGGAAAATCCCTGCCAAACGGCATTGCCGAAGTGCGTGAAGCCGTGGATTTCCTGCGCTATTATGCCGCCACCATTCGCCGGGATTTTGATAACGCCACCCATGTTCCCCTGGGCACGGTGGCGTGCATCAGCCCATGGAATTTTCCGCTGGCCATCTTTGTAGGCCAGATTGCCGCAGCCCTGGCTGCAGGCAATGTGGTTGTTGCCAAACCGGCGGAAGAAACCCCGCTGGTTGCAGCCCTTGCCGTGGGAATCCTGCATGAAGCCGGCGTGCCAGCAGGTGCGGTGCAACTGCTGGCCGGTGAAGGAGATATCGGGGCGGCGCTGGTGGGCGATGATCGGGTTATGGGCGTGATGTTCACGGGCTCCACTGCCGTGGCGCAGACCATCAGCCGCCAGCTTGCAGCACGGCGCACGCTGACCGGCCAGCCTGTACCGCTGATTGCGGAAACCGGCGGCCAGAACGCCATGATTGTTGATTCCTCCGCCCTGGCGGAGCAGGTGGTGGCGGATGTCGTGGCATCGGCCTTTGACAGCGCGGGCCAGCGCTGCTCAGCCCTGCGGCTGCTGTGCGTGCAGGAAGACTGTGCCGATCATGTCCTGGCCATGCTGCGCGGTGCCATGCGGGAGCTGACCATGGGCAATCCCGCCCAGCTCTGCACCGATGTCGGTCCGGTCATTACGGCGCAGGCGGCACAGGGCATTACCCGGCATATCGAGGCGTTCCGCCAGAAAAAAGCACCGGTCTTTGCCCTGCCCATGCCGCAGGCCTGTGCAGATGGCAGCTTTGTTCCCCCCACCCTGATCGAGATCCTGAACGTGCAGGAAATGGGCAGCGAAGTCTTTGGCCCGGTCCTGCATGTCTTGCGGTATTCCCGCCGCAATCTCGATCAGGTGCTGGCTGATATCAATGCAACCGGATATGGCCTGACCTTCGGGTTGCATACCCGTATTGAATCCACGGTGAGGCATGTGCTGTCACGGGTGGCGGCAGGCAACCTGTATGTAAACCGCAATACGATCGGGGCGGTCGTGGGCGTGCAGCCGTTTGGCGGGCGCGGCCTGTCAGGCACGGGGCCCAAGGCGGGCGGTCCGCTTATCCTGCGCAGACTGCTGTCACAGGCGCCAGCGCTGTCACCGCTGGTGCAGGGACAGACACCTGCGGCCATGACCATATGGACGGACTGGCTGCGCGGACAGGGAGAAACGGCTGCGGCAGCCACGGCCATGACCCTGCGCGACAGGCCGCTGAGCGGGGGCACACTGACCCTGCCCGGCCCGGTGGGAGAGGAGAACCTCTACAAGCTGAGCGCCCGTGGCAATGTGCTCTGTATCGCAACCTGCAAGGCGGGGCTGTATGACCAGATCTCGCTTGTGCTGGCCGGGGGCAATACGGCCCTTGTGCTGGGCAATGCCGTGCCGCGTGCATGGTACGCCACATTGCCTGAGGTCGTGCAGGCCAGGGTCAGGCCGGTAGACAGCGCCACGAGCGAGGCCAGTACGGTTATCCTTAGCGAAAAGGATGATACCACCTTCGCCACGGCCCGACAGGCATTGTCCGCTGGAGACCAGCCGCTCATCTCCGCATGGCTGACCGGCGGCGGCCTGCCAGGGGCCGAATGCGTGCTGGAGGAGCAGTCCGTCAGCATCAACACCACGGCTGCAGGTGGCAATGCCAGCCTGATGACGCTGCACTGAAAGCTTTGCTGGCCTGTCAGCCATGACGGGTCGGCTGCACCAGCCTTCATACTGACTGTGTGCCTGAAAGCCGGCGAAAGGCTGACAGGTGAGCATGCCATACGCCCCACAGCGGGCGCAGCACGGCCTGATCCGGCACGCGCGGCCACAGCCAGATCAATGCGACGGATTTCTTTCAGTCCACCTGACATGGATATCGGGCATCCCGTTCTGGTTACGCAACATATGTTTCATATGCTAACTGTCTATCCCTGCCCCTGAACTACCGGTAAACTCGTACCGCCTGCTGCCTGCATGTCTGTGCTGGTGCAGAATTTGATGCTCCCCCTGAAAAGGACCGAAACGCCATGTTGCCATCTTCCATTTTTGATGCAGGCAACGGGCAGAAACGCGGCATCGCCTCGGTCATGATCAGCACGGCGTTACGCAATGCCATCGTGTCAGGCGTGTTACCCGCAGACCAGCCCCTGCCCCAGTCAGAACTGGCGTCGGGGTTCGGCACCAGCATCATCCCCGTGCGGGAGGCGCTCAAGCAACTGGAAGCCGAAGGACTGGTCATGTTCATGCCCAACCGGGGGGCCATGGTTACGGGCATGACGGAAGAAGACATTATCGAATATTCAGAAATTCGTGCCTCGCTGGAAGAAATGGCCGCCCGGCACGCCGTCAGCCGGATGTCGCGCGTTGACCTTGCGCGGATAGAAGATGCCTATGACGCCTTCGTGCAGGGGGCAGCACAGGCCACCGGGCGGCATCGTTCGGGGGAACTGAACCGGGCCTTTCACAATGCGATCTATGCCGCAGCGCAGCGTCCGCGCCTGCTGGAAATGATTGATGACCTGCATATACGGCTCAACCGGTATATTCGCAGCCATCTGGAAATTGCAGGCCGCAAGGAAGCAACGGATATCGAACACGAGGCCATCATGCAGGCCTGCCGCCGCCACGATGCGGACGAAGTCGCGCGTTTGACAAAGCAGCATATTCTCGAAGCCGCCAATATTTCCGTGCAGGTCATTCGCGGGCATATGGCAGCCCCCTGAAAAAACGGACAGGACCATTATGGACCCCGCTCCTCCAACGGTGCTCTTGATCCGCTACCTTCATGATGGCAGCGGGCATATATGGATACACGCCATCACATCCCGCCGCTTGCTGCCCTCAATGCCTTTGTAGCCTATGCTCGCACGGGAGGCATCCGTCGTGCTGCAGGGAGTGGACCATGCCGTGATCAGCCGTCACCTGCGTGACCTTGAAAATGCCCTTGGCGTTGCATTGCGCGACCGCAGCATAGGGAGCCTGACACCCAAAGGCCATGAATACCATGCGCGCATTGCCCCCTGCTGGACGGGCTGGCCCGGGCCACGGCGGATATGCGCGGCCAGATGCCACAGCTTACCCTGACCTGTTCGCATGGTATCGCCTATCACTGGCTGCTGCCACGGCTGTCCAGCTTCCGGCAGCTTTATCCCGGGGTGGAACTCATGCTGCGCCCGGTTGATTCCGACTGCCGGTTCAATCCCGACCCGATTGATACCATCATCCATGCCGATATCCGCTACATCCATGATAAGGCGAATACCCCCCTGCCCCCGCGCATATGCGCCCTGCCCGTGGCGCGGCCACCCGTTTTTCCGGTAGCCGGCCCCGCCTGCCTGCACCGTTTTGCCCATTCACTACAGCAGGCTGCCGACCTGCTGCATGCCCCCCTGCTGATTGAAGACAACGATACGGAATGGCGGCTGTGGTTCAGAGAACAGTCCGTTGAGGTCGCGCATGTGGCCGGCTGCAACCGGCTGTGGCAGGCGCATCTGGCGCTGGCGGCAGCGCGGGCGGGCGAAAGGATCGCGCTGGCCAATCCCTACCTGCTGGAAGATGACCTGCTTGCCGGCCGGCTTGTCCGGGTCAGCACCACGGATATCGCGTTGCGTGAGGTCTCGCTGGGAGCCTATGTCCTGCGCGCGACAAAACAGGCATGGCAGGCGCGCCCGATGGTGATGCTGCACACCTGGCTGGAAACGCAATTCAACACCGATGCTGCACAAGTGGTGACATCCGGTCACCACTGATCGCACAGAAAGCGCCTCCCCATCCCGATGCGAACCCGTTACGGGCGCATGACCGGCGCGGTTGTACCCACACTCCCGCCACGCACCCCACAGGGATGAAAAACAGGCCATGACACTGACCAACAGCGATCTCCTTGCCCGCCGTAACCACGCCGTGCCACCCGGTGTCGCGACCGCCACCCCCATTTTGCCGACCGGGCCGAAAATGCCGAACTGTGGGATGTGGAAGGCCGCCGCTACGTTGATTTTGCCGGCGGTATTGCCGTGCTGAACGTGGGGCATCGCCACCCGAAGGTGCTGGACGCCGTGCGCGCACAGCTTGACCGCTTCACGCATACCGCGTTCCAGGTCTCGGCATACGAACCCTATATCGCCCTGGCGGAAAAGCTGAACGTGCTGGCCCCGTTCGAGGGGCCCGCCAAGACCATCTTCTTCTCCACGGGGAGGCGAAGCGACAGAGAATGCGGTCAAGATCGCGCGCGCGGCAACGGGGCGCAACGGCATCATCGCCTTTACCGGCGGGTTTCATGGCCGCACGCTCCTGGCCTCGGCCATGACCGGCAAGATCAGGCCCTACAAGGCCCCCTTCGGTACGCTGCCCGGTGAGGTCTATCATCTGCTTTTTCCTGATGGGGAAGATGTAAACGTAACCGACACGCTGCGCATGCTGGATTTCGTGTTCGCAGCCGACCTGCCACCATCGAGCGTCGCCGCCATCATCATCGAGCCGGTACAGGGCGAAGGCGGCTTCCGTATCGCCCCCACCGAACTGCTGCAGGCCCTGCGCCGCATCTGTGATGAACACGGCATCAAGCTCGTTGCCGACGAGGTGCAGTGCGGCTTCGCCCGTACGGGCCGCCTGTTTGGCATCGAACATTCCGGCGTACAGCCCGACCTTGTCTCGGTTGCGAAATCCATGGGCGGTGGCCTGCCGCTTTCAGGTGTCATCGGGCGGGCAGAACTGATGGATGCAGTTGACCCCGGCGGCCTCGGTGGCACCTATGGTGGCGCCCCGCTGGCCTGTGCGGCAGGACTGGCCGTGCTGGACATCATCCATGAAGAAAAACTGGTGGAGCGCGCCAACGCCATCGGCGAGAAGCTGCGCCACCACATTGACCGCCTGCATGCCAATACCAGCCTCCTGCCTGTCAGCCGCGCGCGTGGTCTGGGCGCGATGATCGCCTTTGACCTCCTGCACGAACGCGGCAGGCCGGCCCTGCGCGCCAATGCGGCTGCCGCCATCTGCGCGCGGGCCTGTGAAAAGGGGCTGATCCTGCTCTCATGCGGTACGCAGGGGGCAACCATCCGCATCCTTGTGCCATTGACGGCCTCGGATGCCATCATTGACGAAGGCATGCACATCATCGAGCAGGTGCTGGCGCAATAAGCAGTCTGACCACCGGTTTCGCATACAGATGCACCCAGGAAATGGAAAAGGGCCGGATCTCTTGCAATGAAATCCGGCCCCGGCCCGCATGACGTCATGCCATCAGAATGTCAGATTGACACGGGCATAACAGAAACCACGATTACAGATCATGCAGCACTCCGCGCCGTGACCCCAAGACGGTAGCCTTCCTTCTGAAGCACCTTGATAGAGGCCTCGGAATATTTCGCGACCAGTCCAGACACATCACCAGGCGCACACCAGAACCCCAGCGTAACCTGAATATTGGCCGGTTTTGGCAGAAAGGAAACAGAAGGCGCGGGAGTCTTGAGTACCTGCGCGTCGTTTTCCGTAAGGCCGAGCAGTAGCGTGCGTGCCTTGTCCAGATCGTCATTATAATCAATCAGCAGGCTGACCGAGCCGGCAAGCCGGTCTGACTCCGAACTGTTGATTACGATATTGTTTGATAATGTTCCGTTGGGGACGTAAATGATCTCGTGATTGGCATCAAGCAGCACGGTACGAAACATCTCGATCGATGTAACCGTTCCTGAACTGCCACCTGCCGTAATTGAATCCCCTACCTTGAACGGACGGAACAGCAGGATCAGCACGCCACCGGCAAAATTGGCAAGACTGCCCTGCAGTGCCATGCCAACCGCCAGCCCCGCAGCACCCAGCACGGCTACGAACGATGTTGTTGCAATGCCGACCATGGATGCCACACTGATCAGCAGCAGGGCTTTCAGAAACAGCCCGACCACACTCAGCAGGAATCCGCGCAATGTCGGTTCTATATGGCTGGCCTCCATCATCCGGCCCATGGCCCGCGTTACGGCGTTAACAAGCTTCCAGCCCACGAAAAGAACGATCAGAGCCAGTAAAAACTGACTTGCATATTCCAGTATGAGAGGAAGTAATCCGTCCAACTGCTCTAAAACTGAATGAATCTGCTTTTCCATGACAATCCTTGTTCTATCTTTTATGGATACCAGATGGCGGCATCTGCCTTCTGCTTCTATCAATATCGTACATTGTTTTATGCCGGTTCGTCACCATCATGGTCTTAAAAGATCATTTCCGGGATGCCCTGTTCTTCCAGTGCAAGGCAATCTTTTTTCCCTCTTCTCCATTTAAATGAATGGACCAGGCGAAAGGTTCATCTCAATGGGCTGTATAAAGCCAGAAAGATATATTGAATGCAAAAATGAGAGAAACTGGATAAATATTATGAATAAAATTGTACAATTTTTTGAATTTACCCTGCCATTTATGCTAATAAATAGATTTTTAATTTTAATATTTTCTTCATTAATCATCAAAAATAGAATATTTTCCTAAATATACCAAATTGTACAATCCCTTCCGGCACGCTACATGTAATTGCGAATGAACAGTGAATGACATATTTTTTTGCCTGATCATTCTATAAAACGAAAAATTATACCAAAAATTAACGATGGAAACTCTTTTTCTGTTTTATGCTTTTTATGAAAGCACAGATGAGCGCCATAATAAAAATTTCAATACTGCCTATCCCAATCCAATTTATCGCCGCGATAATCGGCGTTTCCATCGTCTGCATCTGAAGAAAAAAGCTCAGACCCAGCAATACGATCCCTGCTGCCTGAAAGCATCGACATGCCAGAGGTGTGGCAGTTTTGCGAAAAAGGATGCCACTGCCCCGCACGGATCCCATGGCTAGCAGTAGCATGGCACATTGCCCACACAGGAGAGCGGCCATCATCATCCCTGTCGCGCCGTGCGGAAAGTGGCATAGCCGAACGCCCCGGTCAGCGCGAGGGCGATGCCGCCTGTCCCGAGTGTTACGGTACTGGTCCATGGCATGCTGAGCAGCGCTATGGCCAGACAGGCCAGCGTATTCCCCCCCAACAGTTCCGGCCATGCGCGAGCAGGCCGCCGGACTAGGGCAAAGACAAGCGCAAGCGCCCACACCACGAAAACGGATTGCACCTCGTATCCGGAACGGCCCGCCATTGTGAAAGGAAGAAGCCGGTTGGTTAGGAAATAGGTGGCAAAGGCCAGCGGGGTGCCAGCCAGAATGCCCGTGTTCAGGCGACTGACGATCAGGTGGCCTATATGAGGCCGCTGACGCAGGCGCTTGATGGCCCACAGATGCATCCCGCTACCGATAACCACGGCGAGGGCCAGACCGGACAGGAAATAGAGCCCGCGCGTGAATGCCGGTGCAAAGCGCGCGACATGCAGGCCATAGAGAAATGTATAAAGCCTGATGACAGGTCGCGTTTCGGTATGCTCGTTCAGCAACTGCCCCGTTACCCCATCAAACGTCATGATCCGGGCGGATGTACTGACCGTCTGGTCATTGCCGGAAATGAACGTGATCAGGGCAGCACGATCAGATGGATTGAAGACATAGATCTGTGCAATGCCTGCGCCCCTGAAATGCCTGTCCGCCGTCTGGATCAGGGGCAGGATGGGCGCAAGATGTCCTGGCTGGCCGCTGGCAGGGCGGGCGTACAGGGCCGGGTTCAGTTCGGTGTAGGATGCCATCTGGTCATGATGATAGACCGCCTGCGTGCTCCACGGCAGCAGCAGGGAGGCGAGTGTTACCGCACCCGTCAACGAAATCATGAGATGGAATGGAAGTGCTGCAACACCAAGCAGGTTATGGGCATCAAGCCAGCTTCTCTGGCCCTTGTTCGGCCGGAACGTGAAAAAATCCGCAAAAATGCGCCGATGGATGATGATGCCCGTCACAAGGGCCACCAAAAGCGCCAGCGCCGCGATGGCCGCGATCAGCCTGCCCCAGGGATAGGGAAGTTGGAGTTCGAAGTGAAAACGGTAAAAGAACTCACCCCCAAGCGTATCACGCAGGCCATCAGGACTGCCGCTTTGCGGATCAAGAACCCGTTGAATGTATTTTCCCTGCGCATTGGGCCATATGCCGGTTGCAAAAGGTACCTGAGGCTTGGGGCAGGCCACGTACCATGCCGCCGCCGTGCCTGCATGCTGGCCCAGCCAGTCAATCGACCGGCTGCATGCCTGCACAGGGTCAATCGGCTGGCTGGCCAGCTCGGGGTGCATCCAGCGGGTGATTTCCTGACGATAGACGCTCAGTGACCCCGACAGCGCAATGGCAAACAGCACCCAGCCGGTGATGAGCCCCAGCGTAGTATGCAGCCATGCCATGGAGGCGCGAAATGACCCTTTCATGGCCGCCACCCCGCGGCAAATGCCATAAGGGCGCAAGCTCCCATACAAAGAACGACACCCAGCACCAGCCGCCGGAGACTGGAGACACCAAAGGCCACAATGAACACGACGGGCCAGAGCAGCAGGCCGCAAAGTGTTCCGGCCATGGCCCTGTCCGCCCGTGACAGGGGAAGCCACAGGGCCAGCGCCATGCCACCAAGCGATGCAAGACCATACCCACCCGGAAGAGCCACCAGCATGCGTAAGGCGACATTCAGCCGGGCCTGCCCGGCAGGCAAGAGGTTACCAGCTAAAGCCAATGCTCGCCTGCGCATTCCGCCGCTCGCCATAATAGCACCATTCCTGATTATAGGATGCGTAGCTCAGACAGTTGGAGACATACTTCTTGTCAAACAGGTTGCGCACGCTCGCAGCGAGCGTCCATCCGCGCAGGTTGGGCGAAAGGTGCGAGAGGTCGTAGCGCAGCGACGCATCAAACACAGCGTATTGCGGTACCCACACGCTGCCATAACTGGCCTCGCCACCATAGGATTTGGCGGAGTAGCGTAGGCCGCCACCAAAGCCCAGACCTTTTACCGGCCCCGAAGGCATGGTGTAGAATGCAAACAGCGAAGCATTGCCCTTGCCTGACTGCAGCAGGGGCTTGCCTGTCGAGTCATCACGCACTTTCTGCACACTTACCGCTGCAGTGATCATCAGGTTCTTGTAGGGCTCGGCATGGGCTTCAAACTCAAAGCCATCCGAATGGACCCTTCCGCTCTGCGTGCTGTAGCCCAGATTGCCAACGGCAACGAGCACGTTGGTCTGTTCGATATGGTAACCCGCAGCCGTAAACAGCAGCGACGTGCCCGGAAGCTGGTATTTCAGGCCACCTTCAAGCTGCTTGCCAAGCGATGGATCAGCCTGCCGTTGCGTTTTGCCGCCATCATTGGAGACAATGCCTGACTGCGGCTGGAAGGAGGTCGAATAGCTGATATAGGGCGAAAGGCCGAAGTTGAAATGATACAGGGCCGAGGCGCGCCATGTGATCTGCCGGGGATTTTCATGCGTGGATGTATGGCCGACATATTCGTTCTGTTGTGAACGGTACCAGTCATTGCGCAGGCTGCCGGTTACGACCAGACCTTTCCAGCGCATTTCATCCTGTGCGTACATGCCGATCTGGTGCGAATTGGTCCGGTAATTCACATAAGGGCTGCCCATGGAGGGAATTGTCATGTGATAGTCCGGATGCAGGACATTCAGGTCAGGTGCCGAGCCATAAAATGCCTGCTCCGCCGCGCTCTGCTGCATGTAGTCAAAGCCGAACATCATCGTATGCCGCAGGGCGCCAGTGCGGACATGACCCTTGAACTGGCTGTCAAAAGTCAGGTTGTGCGTATGCTCGTTCGTGCCGAACGCGGAGCGGCTGAGCATGTCATCGCTTGTGTAATACCCGTTGTTATACACACTGCGATAGATGGTCTTGATATCATCATACCGACCGCGGCTGGTGAAGCTCCAGTCATTGTTAAAGCGGTGGTTGAAGATGTAGGTAATCCCGCCCTGCCGGCGGTTGAACTTCTCGAACGGCACGTCGCCATCATAAAAATTCCGTGGCAGGTAACCGTATGATGCGGGCTTGAGCGACCCCACCAGCGGCTCGCCACCATAAGTGCCGTTTTCGGGATCGTACTGGTAATTGCCCAGTAATGTCAGTGTTGTTGGCCCATCGCCACCAAATGTAAAGGAAGGGCTGATGGAAAAGCGTCGGCTGCCTGTCTTGCTCAACTGGGTATGCTGGCCGTTAACCGTGCCATACAGACGGTAGCGGACCATGCCGTCCTTCGTTGCATAGCCGCCAACATCGGCATCCACGCGGTAAAGGTCGAACATGCCGCCGGTTGTGGTGACGCCACCATAGAATTTCTGGTCAGTCGGCAGCTTGCTGGACAGGGCGACAAGACCACCCGGGCTGGACTGGCCATATAGCGCGGATGACGGGCCTTTCAGGATCTCGACGCGTTCCAGCCGGAACGTATCGGTCTGCGCCGTGGCATAGCCTGTCGGGCTGTCCTGCAGTTTCAGGCCATCAAGAAAGGTCGGGACCTGAAAACCACGTAGAAAGAACTGGTCATAACGCGTGCCCTCCCCGCCGCGCAGGTCAGGCGTAATGCCCGCCGTATAGCGCACGGCCTGATTAAGGCTGAGCACTCCGCGCACATCCATTTCATTCCGGCTGACAACCGTGACCGACTGAGCGGTTTCGATCAGCGGCGTATCGGATTTTGTTGCCGAGGACGCAGATGTGGCTGGCCTGCGGGCATGGACTTCCAGCTTTTCAGCCTGCACGGCGCGCGCGTCAGTCTGGGCCGCAGCCTGTTTTGTGTGCGATGCCCGGGCGGGATGGTCACGGTCTGATGTCTTGACCGGATCAGCCGCAAGGGCATTTCCGGTCACCAGAAGTGAAAGTGGAAATACATAAAAAACCCTGCTGCGCTGCATGCCCGACCCCGTTACTGGCGTTTTCCGTCGTGTGGATGGGGACCCTTAACGTAAATGATAATCACTTGCAACACATGTCAAAATGTATCTGCAAATGATTGTCGGGCGGTCTTTCTTTTAGATTTATAACGGTTTTGCGCCTGTCACCTGAACAGGTCTGGCTTGTGATGAACAGACCGGACAATGACTGGTTAGGCCGAAGCGTTCAAACGTGAAGCGGCCCGGCTTGCCTTGAGCAGTGTGAGGTGGACTCGTCTATTCGGACAGTTTTGTGGGCTTGATAAGCTATACCCGGTTGTCGTTATGCCGCCATCCTGACGGCGCTGCTGTTGGCCATCATGATACTCCTCATCGGGACTATCAGGAATTTCGTGTGAGAGGCGATGCTCATGTTGTTGATCAGGCAGTGGCGCGCGCGAAGCGGTCACCGAAGAGAATGGTGAACTGTGCCTTTGCCATGGTGAACTGCCCCGGGTTTACCGGAGAGCGATTTGTTCAGCGCTCAGGCTGCGATATCAAGTCTGCTCTGATCTGCATAGAAGGCGCGTTCGGCTTCGGCGGGAGGCCTGTAGCCAATTGGTGCCAATAGGCGTCGATTATTATACCAGTCCACCCATCTGAGTGTTTCCCATTCGACCTGCACCATGGATTTCCATGGCCCCAGATGATGGATAACTTCGGCCTTGTATAAACCGTTGATCGTCTCCGCCAGTGCATTATCGTAACTGTCACCGACCGTGCCGACCGAGGCATCAATGCCAGCCAGCGCCAAGCGTTCGGTATATCGGATCGACAGGTATTGTGAACCCCGATCCGAATGATGGATCAGCGCCTTGTTTCCCGAGGGCTTTCGTTGCCAGATGGCCTGTTCAAGGGCGTCGAGCACGAACTGGGTGGTCATGGAGGCCGAGACCTTCCAGCCCACGATCCTGCGGGCGAACACATCAATGACAAACGCCACATAGACCATGCCATTCCGGGTCTGGACATAGGTGAAGTCCGAGACCCGGAGCTGGTTGGGAGCCTCGGCCCGGAACTGCCGGTTGACCCTGTCATCGGGACAGGGACGCGCCGTATCCGGACGGGTCGTGATGACCTTCCTGCCCCGGATCACCCCCTTCAGGCCCATCTGCCGCATCAGGCGCTCGACAGTGCAGCGCGCGACCTTCCGTCCTTCACGCTGCAGGCTGTGCCAGACCTTGCGCGCACCATAAACACTACGGTTGTCGTGCCAGATCCGACGGATATGCGCCATCAGATCCCTATCACATTGTGCTCGTATGCTGGCTCTGGCCGGATCTCTCGCTATGGCCGCCTGATGATAAAACGTGGAAGGGGCAATCGGCAGAACGCGACAGATTGGCTCGACCCCATAATCGGTACGACAGGCTTCAATAAACGCGATCATTTGCGAAACGGGCGGTCGAGCTCCGCCTGCGCAAAATAAGCCGAAGCTTTCTTGAGGATCTCATTGGCCTGACGCAGTTCACGAACCTCACGCTCCAATGCCTTGATCCGTGCCGTCTCGGCTGTGGTCGGTCCCGGTTGTGCACCAACATCTCGCCGCGCCTGCTTCCACCAGTCGTGCAGGCTGTCTCCCGAACAGCCAAGCTTGCCACCAATCTCCCGACAGGCTGCCGAAATGCTCGGGTAATCCGATCGATGTTCGTCCAGAAGGCGCACGGCGCGCTCACGGAACTCAGGTGAATAACGCGATGTCTTTGACGTGCCCCCCCGGAATGTAACCATTTAAAAGTAGAGTCCGATCGAGAAGGATACGGACGAATGAAGCGCAGTCGTTTTACGGAAGAACAGATCATAGGGATTTTGAAGGAACAGGAATCTGGTCTGAAGGTCTCTGATCTTTGCCGCAAACACGGGATCAGTGATGCGACGTTCTATAAATGGAAGACCCGCTATGGAGGTCTTGAAGTTTCCGAGGCCAAGCGGCTGAAGGCGCTGGAAGATGAAAACAGCCGCCTGAAACGTCTTCTGGCGGATGCGATTCTGGATAATGCGGCGCTGAAGGAAATTGTTGGAAAAAAGTGGTAACGCCTGTCGCGAAACGGCAGGCGGTCCGACACATTCAGGAAGCTCTGGCCCTGAGTGAACGCCGAGCCTGTGCGCTTGTTGGTGTTGGCAGGCGTGTCGCGCGGTATATTTCTACCGGAGCGGACGATGCTGCCCTGCGCCAGCGTCTACGGGAACTGGCGGACCAACGACGCCGCTTTGGCTATCGCCGCCTGGGTTATCTTCTGGCGCGGGAAGAATTCAGCCCCAATCACAAGAAGCTGTTCCGCCTTTACCAGGAGGAAGGTCTGAAAGTCCGTCATCGGCGTGGCCGCAAAAGGGCACTGGGGACACGTTCTCCCATGACCATCCCTCAGGAACCCGGGCAGCGCTGGAGCCTGGATTTTGTTTCGGATGCCCTGATCTGTGGCCGCCGGTTCTGCATTCTGGCTGTTATCGACGATTTCAGTCGCAAGAACCTGGCATTGGTTGCCGACACGTCATTATCAGGTGGACGTGTGGCGCGGGAACTGACGGCTCTGGTGGAACGATATGGCAACCCCCTCATGATTGTCAGCGACAACGGTACGGAGTTCACATCCCATGCCATCCTGAAATGGGCCGATGAGATGAAGGTTGAATGGCACTATATCGCCCCCGGGAAACCGCAACAGAACGGCTTTGTCGAAAGTTTCAACGGCCGGTTGAGGGATGAATGCCTCAACGAGACGCTGTTCACGTCTCTCAGCCATGCCCGACAGGTTCTGGCTGACTGGCGGGAAGACTACAATACGGTGCGCCCCCATTCCCGACTGGGTGGCAGGACACCGGATCAGGTCGCCAGACAAGTGTCTCGGGGGCATGCCCCCGAGACACTTGTCATCCCATCAACCCAAAGCCATAAAAAACGGGAACTCTCCTTTTGAGTGGATACAAAAAAGGGGGCACGTCAATGGGAGCGCGCGTTCCCAACGCTCTCTTGCGGCCACCCCGATGCCGGACTTTCAGACCTTCCTCCTGATAAAGGCGGAACAGCTTCTTGTGATTGGGACTGAACCCTTCTCGCGCCAGAAGACAGCCCAGGCGGCGATAGCCAAAGCGGCGCCGCTGGCTTGCCATATCCCGTAGGAGCTGACGCAGGGCGGCATCGTCCGCCCTGGTGGAAACATACCGCGCAACACGCCTGGCAAGACCAACAAGGGCACAGGCTCGGCGCTCACTCAGGTCCAGAGCCTCCTGAATGTGTCGGACCGCCTGCCGCTTCGCAACAGGCGTCACCACTTTTTTCCAACGATCTCCTTCAGCGCCGCGTTATCCAGCATCGCATCCGCCAGAAGACGTTTCAGGCGGCTGTTTTCATCTTCCAGCGCCTTCAGCCGCTTGGCCTCGGAAACTTCAAGACCTCCATAGCGGGTCTTCCATTTATAGAACGTCGCATCACTGATCCCGTGTTTGCGGCAAAGATCAGAGACCTTCAGACCAGATTCCTGTTCCTTCAAAATCCCTATGATCTGTTCTTCCGTAAAACGACTGCGCTTCATTCGTCCGTATCCTTCTCGATCGGACTCTACTTTTAAATGGTTACATTTCCGGGGGGCACGTCAATCTGTACGAAAGTGCGTCACCTGAACTTTCCATGCTGAAAATGCTTACTCATCCAACCGCTGCTTTAGAATACTCAACAACTATCGGATTGGCGGGAGGTACCTCGTCAACGAGAAGTTCGAGTAGTTTATCTTGCAGTGCGGCGCGACGAACTGCGTAGAAAGCTTCGAAGCCATGAATATCTTTCGGAAGTTGCCCGAGAACATGGAGCGACTGATAGTTAAGCGCTCTATCCTCGCTCTTGAACCGATCCTGCAGCCACTCAGCAGGAAGAGCCGCTTGTTTTTCGATATTAGCTGCTCCCTCGAGAAGTTGAAGATTCGGCAGGGAATTAGCTTTCTTGTAAAGTTCGTCGTGCTGTTCTGGTGGGATGCCCTCCTTTCGTAGTTTTCCTTTGGAGAAGCGCGAAATGGGGAATATATGATCTATGTGGAATTGATTGCGCAAATCTACAAAGGGAAAAAGCAACGAAAGCAAAGGAAACATTCGTTTATCACCGTAAGTCATTTCCAGCATATCCTCTATTTCTACAGGATCAAAACGAAGTGACTTACCTCGAGTTCGCATGACATCCATCAGTGTTGCCACCGGGAAAATGTCGGAATTAGATTGTTTGATTGCTTCGCGTAAGGCGGTCAGCAGTGTATCAAGTCCACTTCCCCATATGCCAGAAGCTTTAAGAAGCGAACGGATCAACCATTGTCGGATTGTTTCGCGATCATGAGAAAACTGACCAGCGGTGACATAGTTTGCTGGAACCTTCCGATTGTAGAGATAGTAAGCGATTGGAAGTAACGCGCTGTCTGCACGTAACGTCTGCCCATTCATACCGAAACTTGCCGCAAGTTCTACCGCGCGGATAAGTGCTGAACGAATGTCGGGCCAGTTTGCCTCGAGCAGGCCCATATTTTCTGCCGTGAAGTTTTCGACTTTGAAGCCTACACTGCTGATACCAGCAAGCATCAGACCTGCTTTTAGCACAAAGTCCTGACTCAGGGTAAAACCAGTGCCAATCTTATTGAGTTCGTCGACAAGCCGGTGAATTTCCGCTCTGGCATCCAGATGTTTCCACTGAGCCACTGCGACACTGAGCAACAAATCCGAGTAAGAAAGTACAGTTCCACCAGAATTGAGGCGGATAAAAATATTTAGGACACGCTCGATGTCCTGATCCTCTTCTTCGTAATAATTAATTAGCGGTTTATTATGAACAATATTATGCAGTGTATGAAGGATGTCAAAGGCATGATTAAGCATATCGCCTTCTAAACCTTGCTTGATCAGCCAAGAGAGCATTTCTGGCCCCGCCTGCATACCAAGGATACCTGGGACTTTGAACCACAAAGCGTCGTCTTTGCGCTGAGCCTGCTCATCATCAAGAAAGCAAAAATTATACCTCGCACCATCTTCATCTGGCTCGGTAGGTGCCAGCAGATTAAGACATAGAGTTTTGCGAGGAAATGCTTCCGGGCTATTCCACCATTTATAGGGTATCTTCATAGCCATCGAACCTCGCAGGCCGATGTTGAGTGCCGTCAAACGCTGCTGGCCATCTAAAACTGCGGTAACGGCCTGATTATGCTGTATCGCGAGTTCGGGACAATGAGCAGCATCGCGTTGGTGATAGTTCAAAACAAAATCATAAAACTTGAACTTGCTACTAGTCGTGGACTCTACATGCCAAAAAAGGAAAGTGCCGAACGGGTACCCCTGCATGAGACTATCGAAAAGACGCTCAATCTGCTGAGGTTTCCAAACGAACTCTCGTTGAATTGCTGGAAGCACGTATTGCTTTTTGTGAATACGATTAAGCGCTTCAGCGATCGTGCCACCAGGTTTATACACTTCCTATCTCCTTCTGTTCGAAAATAAAATTCTGCGTTGATGTACACACGCAACGTCAATTTCTGCACGACAAAATCCGAATAAATTACAACAACAAATTGACGGATCCTCAGCAGAGTAGAGAGCTGCCTTGCTAATCAACCTCTCGACAGCTAACCTTCCGCTTTCCTCGCATTCCAGCCAGCACCATCATGCTGGCGTAAGGAGATGGGAGATAGCCTGGATAGGCTTCAGTCCGTGACCAAAGCGCCTGATTGCCTCACGATCCTTCTCAAGCGCCCCATAAGGCAGATACCGGACTTTCAGATCGGCAATCCTGCTGAATGCCGGCCGTCGTAATTGCTCCCGCACATCAGCTTCCCGCTTGTCCGGAGCGACAAGGAATAGTCCTTCCAGAGCCTGCGCCTCTGACCCAAAAGCAAGGTCCAGCATCCGCACGATGCCGGAATAGATGGTCGTTGAATGCTCGACCTCGAATGCTGCAACAATCCCGTGGCTGTCCCGGTCCAGCCATAGGACATCAATCAGGCGAACGGATTCCGCTCCCTGCGTTTCTGTCGTAAACCCCGGCAATACCGACAGGCAGCCATCCCCCAGCTTGCCGTCCTGCCATGGACGACTGCGATCGTTGGCGGCAATCCAGACATCGTAACCCAGAGAATGCCCCAGATCGCGCAGCCAGCCCTGAATTTCGGTATGGGTATGATCCGTTTCCCGCTCCGCTGCCAGTATCCGGGCCTCTTTTGCGCTCTGCTCCCTCACCTGATGAAGATCGGCTTCCCAGAGTTTTCGTGCTGTTTCATCATCCTCAAGAGGCGGCGCTGAATAGCGTCCGCTTCCGAGATCAAACAGCAGTCCTCCAATGGCGCCCAGATCATTGGAAAGCAGCGAACGATAAGTCGCATTCAGCTTCAAGATGCCCTGCCGCATGGCAAGATATTCTTCCCATCGCCCCAGCTTCACCTTTGATCCGGTCAAGGCGTTGTAGCCGTTTACGATTGCCGTATTGAAGGGCGGCATGATCGTGGGGTGCAGGAAATACAGCAGATTGGCGACGGCTGGTCCCAGCCCTTTTATCTTCCGGGCATCAATTGCATGAACGGCCGAGACCACATGCTCTTCGGTATTGCAGCACAGACAGGTATCGAGAAGCTGCCCGAATGCTTTCTGGTTGGCAGGATTTTCATAGATATCGGGAATGCGTAGCTTCGGCTTCCACAGGAATGCATGATCCGCCCCCTTGAATATCTGGCGCTGCTCAGCAATCGAATGAACAACCGTTTCCAAGGATGAGCCACGATAGGCGACCCCGAATGTGCCAGCGGTAATCTCCGCAACGACCTGCTGCAGCCCACGGCGGATAGACCGAAAGTTCTTGATACGCTCGTCCCATAGAAACCAGCTCTGATAGGTCCCTGCCGGATCGTCCCTCCAGCGAAGGATAAGGTCTCGAATAAGGTCCGTCATCAATCCAGAAGCTAAAATTACATTCGCTTCTGAGCCTGATTGTAACAGCGTCTCACGTCAATGCAGATAATCGCAAGTGGTTGCGAGGTAGGATACCCCCGATTTGAACCTGCCTCCCCTAAATACCTGAAATTAAATACTTTATCAGAAAATACCCTCGGTTTACGCATAGCAAAACCCCGCTAAGCCGTTGACTTAGCGGGGTTTCAGACGCTTATGCTTGGTTGCGGGGGCAGGATTGGTTCTCAACTTGCGGCAACCGCAAGTTGAGAACGAAGCGGGTCTAATAGGCTGTTTTAATGAACTTTTTTTCGGCACACGCATGACCTCTTACTGAAATAAATGCCCCCTACCCTCATAAAGCGTAAAGCTTATGCATCCAGAACGATGTCCGCTTCCGCCTCCATCCCCGTCATCCGCTCGGTCATAGCCCGTTCCGCAAAGCAGACATGGCCATGACGAGCAGGGAGAGAGTGGAAAGCGGAAATGATCTGATCAGGCGGGAAGAACTACGCTTTTCCCACCATCGACCATTGTGATTGACCCGACCATGAAGCTGGCCTCGTCAGATGCGAGAAAGGCTATCACCCTGGCGATCTCCTCTGGTTGAGCCGCGCGTCCGATGGGGGCGTGTTTGCCATAGTCTGCAAGGGCTGATCGGCCGTCTACATGAATATGGTTGAGAATATTGGTCACAGTATCTCCCGCGCCCACGGCATTCACCCGGATCCCATGGCCGATTGCTTCCACTGCAAGGGTTCGGGTGAACTGTGCGAGAGCCCCTTTTGATGCGGCATAAGCTGCGATCGATGGAAATGTCTGAAAGCAGGCATAGGAGCCGACATTGACGATAGCTCCGCTACCGTTCGGGATCATCGCACGCATCGCCTCACGCGAGTGCAGGAATACGCCCCGGATATTGACGGCGAAGATGCGATCCCAGTCCTCAAGAGTCATGTCCACCACCAGTTTGTTGATGATGATGCCCGCATTATTTACGAGAATATCCAGCTGACCGAACTGTTCCACCGCTGTTGTCACAGCTAGTCGGGCAGCGCCTTCTTCTGTCACGTCCCCGACGAGTGGGAATATGCCAGGCCGGGCAAGGGCGCTGACACAGGGATCGCAGTCCTCCGCAATAACCGATGCCCCACGCGCATGAAGTAGTTCCACAGTTGCGCGACCGATCCCGCTTGCAGCGCCGGTGACAATCGCGACTTTGCCTGCAAAATTTCCTGATGTGTTTTCCGGATCCATACAAACCTCCTGTGATGTCGAGGACATTATCTGGAGTGACCGGGCCATAAGTTTAATACCGGATATTCGGGATGGGTTATACGGCTGGGCAGGTACAATCTGTCACGGCTTCTTTGCACCGCGCACGGCGGCAATAAAGGTCTTCACCGCAGTCGACCGATGACGGTGCGGGGGATAGTAAAGCGCAAAGCCAGGAAAAGCGGCGGAATACTCCGTCAGCAGGGGAACAAGATGGCCGGCCTCAATGAGCGGCTGGACCTCGCTCTCAACCCATAATGCAATGCCCGCACCAGCAACGGCGGCATCAAGTGCGGCCCGCTGATCATTGAAGGTCAGCGGGCCGGATACGGCTACGGAGAACCAGACGCCGTTTTCGCAGAATTCCCAGTTGTACAAGGCAGCGTGCCCCGGCCAGCGAAAGCCGATGCAGAGATGATCGCGGAGTTCACGCGGATGGAGTGGCACCCCGTGCTGATCGAGGTAGGACGGGGCGGCAACGGTAATCTGCCGCAAACCGGGCTGAAGCGGAAACGCAATAGCATCCTGATCCAGCATCTCTCCAAGCCGTATGCCTACGTCGAACCGTTCGTGTACGATGTCCACGCCAGCATCATCGATCTGCACCTCTACGCTGATCCGGGGGAAACGTCGGACAAAGTCAGGCAAAAGCGATTTTAGAAAGAGTTCATAACCAAGACGTTGGGCGTGAACTCTCACCGGACCAGCGATTTCGCCGCCCATTGCACCGGCCTCGCTTAAAGCGGCTCCGATTTCTTCGAACGCCACGCTGAACCGCGCAGCCAGACGTTCTCCTGCGGGCGTGGGGCTGACACTGCGTGTCGTTCGGTTCAGGAGCTGGGCGCCAACAAAGTTTTCCAGTCGGCGGATCGTTTCACTGAGCGCTGAACGCGACACGCAAAGTTCTCTCGCAGCGGCGACAAAACTGCCGCGATCGATAATACAGCACAGTGCGCGGAGATCAGAATAATAGCGGTCAGACATACCCTTCTTTAGCACAAATCGACCAGTTTATGGGGCTAAGGGCGATTGATCGTCCCAGCCCAGATGGGAGTGTAGCGGGTTGACGGGATACTCACCCATGTCGAACATAAAGTGCCTATTCTCATATTCCTGAAAGCGGACATTCTCGGGTGCCCCCAATTCACGATCAGATAAGATCCCGTCAACCATTTGGGTGAGGAGTAAAAATCCTCTGACACAAACCATCATTGGCAGAAATTGGGTTATCCTTACCGAAACCGCGCGGTAACTCCACAATTCGTCCCCATCGAATTCTTAGTTCCCGTCCCCATGTCCGAGCCGGTGCCCAGATCGAAATCCGTGGGACCGGGCCTGCCATGCGATCAGGAATCCAGCAGCAGCAAGTCCCGTTACAGCCCAGGGCAATGATGCTGCACCCCATATGTCGAGCAGCGCGCCGCCCAAAAGGCCCCCGCCGGCTATGGCACTGTTCCACGCCACGACATTCATTGACAACGCGACGTCCACGCCATCGCCGGCCGCATCCGCCAGTGCGGTCTGGAGCAACGTCGCAGCGCCTCCAAAGGTCAGACCCCATATCGTGACACCGATCATGATCACCGCAGGCGACGCTGATCCGATGGCGAAAGCCACTGCCACGACCGCGAATATGGCCAGACTGAGCAGGACGGACAGGCGCAGGGCGTGATCGACCGTGCGGCTGGTCAGCCAGATGCCAAACAGGGCGGCGACCCCGAACAGCAGCAGGATGCGATCTGCCTGTCCCGCCAGTCCGGCAGGTGTGACGAACGGCACGATATAGGTGTAGAGCACGTTGTGCGCGAGCATCCAGGCCATCACCACGCCCAGAACAGACCGCACCCCCGGCATGCCCAGAACATGCCGGAATGGCAGGCGCTCGTGATGTGCAGCCCCCGGAAAGTCAGGAACCTTCGCCAGCACCCATGCGATCAGCAGCACGGTCAGGCCCGACATGATCCAGAAGGCCAGACGCCAGCCGACGGCAGCGCCCAGCCATGTCCCGGCGGGCACCCCCAGCGACAGTGCAATCGGTGTGCCGACCATGGCAATCGCTAGAGCATTCTGTGATTAGATTGATGCGTATCCTGAGTTCTTGAGATAATTGGCGCATTCCCGTGGAGAGAAGCATTTGATGAGTTCGCCGATGCGTTTCCATGTTGTCTCAACGGATCTCTCTGCGGCTTTTCGCAGCAAAGTCTTGAGTTTGGCGAAGGCCTGTTCGATCGGATTGAGATCGGGACTGTAGGGCGGCAGGAAGATCATCCTCGCCCCGACAGCCCGAATGGCCTTGCGAACCGCATCGCCCTTGTGACTGCCGAGATTGTCGAGCACGACGATATCGCCCGGCTTGAGTGTTGGAACCAGAAACTGCTCGACATAGGCCAAAAAACTGCGCCCGTTGATCGGTCCGTCGAGAACGCAGGGTGCGGTGATCCGGTCATGACGCAAGGCAGCCAGAAAGGTCAGTGTCTTCCAGTGGCCATGAGGGACTCTGGCTCTCAGTCTCTCACCTTTGCGGCAACGGCCGTGCGTGCGCGTCATGTTGGTCTTGGCCCAGGTTTCGTCGATAAAGACCAGATGCGTGGGATCTATATCGGCCTGATAGCGCTTCCAGAATTTACGCTTGCGCGCGACGTCAGGCCGATCCTGCTCGCAGGGCAGCACGCTTTTTTTTGAAGCTGATCCCTTCGGATTGGAAAAAGCGCGAGAGCATGCCTGTGTCGGCCTGAACGCCACGCTCCTCGCGCAGTCGGATCGACAGCGCCGCAAGGGTGATATCAGGTTCGGCATCAATGATGGCCAGCAGCCAGGCCCGTTCAGGTCTGGTTTTCGAGGGACGATGCCCGCCCGTGCCGGCGCAGCACCGATCTCCGATGCGTCTTGCGCGCTGCACCCATTTGATCGCTGAAGAATCACTCACGCCGAAACGCCGCGCCGCTGCCCGGCAACTCATGCCGTCTTTCTCCACCGCATCAATCACGCGGTCTCGTAAATCCTGCGAGTAAGCTTTTGGCATGAAGGCTGGCCTCCTTCACCAGTCTTCATCTTGAATCACATCAGACGCCCTTTTGGAATCCTATGATTCAATCTATTCGCAGCGTGCTCTAGGGCACGGCCCTGCTGGGCGCGCGTCACCATCCGGCGTGCGTAACCAGCCAGCAACGCCCAGGCGAGACCCGCCGCCGCACCCGCTCCGTACCGGGCCACGAGGGTCGCGCCATAATGCGCCGAAAACGCGGTGATGGAATTGAATACCACGAAACCTATGATCGCCAGCAGCAGAACCTTTCTGCGCCGCCATCGCTGCGTGGCGAGTGTCAGCGGAATCGCCGCACTCAGTGAGCCTATGGCATAAGCCGTCACCATCTGCCCTGCCAGCGCAGGGGAAATATGCAGACCCACACCAATCTCGGGCAACAGACCGGCTGGCAGGGTTTCGGTCATGATGCAGATAAAGCCGGTCATTGCCAGTGCGAGCAGACCAGCAACAGGCAGACGTTCATTGGAATTTTGCGACGGTAATGTTGTCTTCGGGGTCATGCGCCACTCATATACGGATCGATTGATACACATATATGGGAGTAGCAAAATCTTGGCAATTATTTCTGGATCACTTAATATGGAAGTCTTTCGGAAGGAGCGATAGCATGGCGCGGACTGGGCGGCCCCGTGAGTTTGGCCGCGACAGAGCGATTGACGCCGCCACGGCGCTTTTCTGGGCGCAGGGCTATGAGCCGACCTCCCTGACCCAGCTCAAGTCCTGCATGGGTAATATCTCGCCCGCGAGCTTCTATGCCGCGTTCGGCTCGAAGGAAGCCCTGTTCCGCGAAGTTGTGCAACGTTATCTGGAGACCTACGGACAGGTGATGGCGCCCTTATGGGACGAGAGCCTGTCCCCGCGTGAGGCCATTGAACGGACGTTGCGCGGTTCGGCACGCATGCAGGCAACCCGTACACACCCGGCCGGGTGTCTGCTCGTCTGCGGCGCCAGTAACTGCTCACCTGAAAACGAACCCGTCCAGGCGCTCCTCGCGGCGGAACGACAGCGCACGCGTAAGGGCATCAGAGCCTGCGTGGAACGCGTCATCGCCAATGGCGAATTAAAAGCGTCCCCGGCGACAAAGGTCCTGCCCAATATTCTCACGACTTTTTTCCACGGCATGACATGTGAGACCAGGGACGGGGTGACCTCCAACACTCTGGATGCGGCCGTCACGTCTCTCCTGACATTGTGGGATATCAACGCGGTGAAGCGGGGGAAGAGCAAAGTGTCCTAAAAAACGCCGACGATCTGACTGCGGCGAGACGATTTGGATCCTATAGGAGTATTCCATATCAGTCGGTCTACAAATTGTTGACCGTGCTTCGCGTTCCTATTATGGATCGATTGGTATGGAAATTGTGCCTTCGAAACACGATGCCACGCCTCTTCAGGGAATCCGATCATGAGCACATTGTTGATTTTCATTGAGAACTGACCCGGGTTTTTCATCAGGAATTGACCCAGCCAGGTGCTATTTCAGGCATAGTCGGACGGGCGGTCGAGAAGAGGATCTGTCCTTTCTGTTTTTTGACGCGGCGGTGCTGGCGCGGAACCTGTAGCTGTCATTTCCTGTCTCGAGGATATGACAGTGATGGGTCAGCCGATCGAGGAGCGCCGTTGTCATCTTCGGGTCACCAAAGACGTCTCCCCATTCACTGAAGCTCAGATTGGTTGTGATGATGACACTGGTGCGCTCGTAGAGGCGGCTGAGCAGATGGAACAGCAGGGCGCCCCCTGACGCGCTGAAGGGAAGATAACCGAGTTCATCAAGGATCACCAGATCCAGGCGGAGCAGCCTGTCGGCAATCTGCCCGGCCCGGCTGGCGGTTTTTTCCTGTTCGAGCGCATTGACCAGGTCGACCGTTGACCAGAAGCGCGCCTTCTTCCTGTGATGGGTGATTGCCTGGATGGCCAGCGCGGTCGCCAGGTGGGTTTTCCCGGTTCCCGGACCGCCGATCAGCACGACATTTTCAGCACGCTCGATGAAGTCCCCGCCATGGAGTTGGCGGACCATGGGTTCGTTGACCTGCGTATCGGCAAAGGAGAACCCGGACAGGTCCTTATAGGCGGGGAACCGGGCGGTCTTTGTTTGGTAGGCGATGGAGCGTACTTCGCGTTCGGCCTTCAGGAGTTGTGAGAGGATGGGGATGGCCGCCTCGAAGGCGGGTGCGCCCTGCTCGATGAGGTCAGCCGCGGCCTGGGACATGCCATACATCCGCAATCCACGGAGCATGACGACAAGTGAAGCGGCGGCAGGATCATGACGCATGGCGGCTGTCCCTTCGCAGAATGTCATATCGCCCTGTATCGGCGCACGGTTCGTGTTCGAGCACCAGGGCCTGTGGGGCATCAAGCCGGGGAACCACGGTTCTCCTGGCATCGATCAGGCGATGAAGCGTATTGAGAACATGGGTCTTGGTGTCGCCACGCCGTCTTCAAGTGCCAGTTCAACCGCGCAGAGGACAGCCTGCTCATCATGCTGCAGCACAAGGGCCAGGATTTCAGCCATTTCCCGGTCGCCTCCAGGTCGCCTGAGCAGTTGATCCTGCAGGGTCCGGAAGGCGGCTGGCAATTCGGTAAACGGCGCGCCATTGCGTAGGGCGCCCGGTTTGCGCTGTATGACCGCCAGATAATGCCGCCAGTCATACACCGTGCGGCCTGGCACGCCATGCGAACGCGTGATGATCCGGTCATGCACGCACAAAACCTGCCCTTCGGCGATAATGCGCAGCCTGTCGGGATAAACCCGCAGGCTGACCGGACGATTGGCAGAGGAGGCCGGCACGCTATAACGGTTGCCTTCGAACTGGATCAGACAGGTTGGTGAGACGCGCTTGGTCTGTTCGACAAACCCGTCAAAGGGACGCCCCGGCACCATGAGGTGAGGACGCTCGCTGGCATGGACCTCGGCGATGCTCCGGGTCAGTTCGATATGCTGCAGCCGTTCCCAGCAGTCCAGGTAGCGAGCGGGCTTCCAGCCAGGCATTCAGCGCCCCCAGATCAGGAAAGGCAGGCAGATCCTGCCAGATATGGCGCCGGGCATCCTGCACGGTCTTCTCGATCTGCCCTTTCTCCCATCCCGCTGCCGGATTGCAGAAGGTCGCCTCGAACAGATAATGGCTGGCCAGGGCCATGAAGCGCAGATTGAACTGCCCCGGGTTTACCGGAGAGCGATTTGTTCAGCGCTCAGGCTGCGATATCAAGTCTGCTCTGATCTGCATAGAAGGCGCGTTCGGCTTCGGCGGGAGGCCTGTAGCCAATTGGTGCCAATAGGCGTCGATTATTATACCAGTCCACCCATCTGAGTGTTTCCCATTCGACCTGCACCATGGATTTCCATGGCCCCAGATGATGGATAACTTCGGCCTTGTATAAACCGTTGATCGTCTCCGCCAGTGCATTATCGTAACTGTCACCGACCGTGCCGACCGAGGCATCGATGTCAGCCAGCGCCAGGCGTTCGGTATATCGGATCGACAGATATTGTGATCCACGGTCCGAATGATGGATCAGCACCTTATTTCCTGCAGGCTTTCGTTGCCAGATGGCCTGTTCAAGGGCATCGAGCACGAACTGGGTGGTCATGGAGGTCGAGACCTTCCAGCCCACGATCCTGCGGGCGAATACATCAATGACAAACGCCACATAGACCATGCCATTCCGGGTCTGGACATAGGTGAAGTCCGAGACCCGGAGCTGGTTGGGAACCTCGGCCCGGAACTGCCGGTTGACCCTGTCATCGGGACAGGGACGCGCCGTATCCGGACGGGTCGTGATGACCTTCCTGCCCCGGATCACCCCCTTCAGGCCCATCTGCCGCATCAGGCGCTCGACAGTGCAGCGCGCGACCTTCCGTCCTTCGCGCTGCAGGCTGTGCAAGACTTTGCGCGCACCATAAACATTACGGTTGTCGTGCCAGATCCGACGGATATGCGCCATCAGATCCCTATCACATTGTGCTCGTATGCTGGCTCTGGCCGGATCTCTCGCTATGGCCGCCTGATGATAAAACGTGGAAGGGGCAATCGGCAGAACGCGACAGATTGGCTCGACCCCATAATCGGTACGACAGGCTTCAATAAACGCGATCATTTGCGAAACGGGCGGTCGAGCTCCGCCTGCGCAAAATAAGCCGAAGCTTTCTTGAGGATCTCATTGGCCTGACGCAGTTCACGAACCTCACGCTCCAATGCCTTGATCCGTGCCGTCCCGGCTGTGGTCGGTCCCGGTTGTGCACCAACATCTCGCCGCGCCTGCTTCCACCAGTCGTGCAGGCTGTCTCCCGAACAGCCAAGCTTGCCACCAATCTCCCGACAGGCTGCCGAAATGCTCGGGTAATCCGATCGATGTTCGTCCAGAAGGCGCACGGCGCGCTCACGGAACTCAGGCGAATAACGCGATGTTTTCTTCTTCTCTACCATAGGGTTCATCCTCCGAGAGTTTTACTCTCCGGTAAACCCGGGGCAGTTCACTCACAGGCGCCCCGTGAACAGGCGAGCAGTCCACCTGCCAGAATGGTCTTTCCATTGGACGGTACAAGGCGCGCTGCAATCCGGTCCCACTGTCTGAGTGTCCGGGTGGCGGTGCCTTCATGCACGAGAACAGGCTCGCCACCCCGCAGCAGGTCACGCGCCGTGAAGCTCTGGCCGGGTCTGATGTCCGAGACTTCATACAGGCTCATGACCGAAGCCCTGAGCGCACGCATATAGGCGCTGTTGCGCGGCCCTTCCTTCCAGCCCCGGCGTTTCAGATAGACGTCAACGATGTTCCGACCATCGTCCCGGTCCTGCCCGAGAAAATCCTCGAAGGCACAGCCCCACAGTGTCATGGCGACGTCGGGGCCGATCATCTCCGCCAGATCCTCGAACGTGATGTCGCCCGCTTCCAGCGCCGGACCGATGTGATCGCCGAGCACTTCCGCGAAACAGTCCTGCCAGTCATCCTGACCGAGATATCTGATCAGTCCCGTGAGTTCGTCTGCGGCCATGAGGCTTTCCTGCTACTCCAGTTATGGACAGCAGAGGGGAGACTGTCCTGACTCGACAGGGCAGGATCATACCCTGAAACAGGCGACGGGATGCCCCTCCCCACTTTCACGCATTTGTGACCTTCGACAAAAATGCGCCGGATTACCTTTCCGTCTGTTTCCTATGTGTTTCCTGCGGTGGTTTTTGAACACAAAAAAAGCCACCCTTAAGGGTGGCTTTTCTCTTGTCTTTTCAGACACTTATATATGGTTGCGGGGAACCGCACACTACGATCACGGCGAAATGTGGCGAATGGTCATTCGCAAGCGTCGTTGGTTGCGGGGGAAGGCAGCCAACGATACTTGCGATTGGTGGATCGCGAGATACCCCGTCTTGCCGCGTGAGACAGAGATTATGCCAAAGTGTAAGCACAGAAGTAACCTCCGGCGAGGCCGTCCATCCCCGCTCGACGCAGGAACGGCCCTTCAACGCTCGACGAGGGCCTCCATTGCGGCGGGGTAACGCTCGCCCCGGAGGGTAATGGAGGAGAGACGCTTCTCGATCGTCCGAAGATCTTGCCCGGAGAGCCGGACATTCACTGCGCCTAGATCGTCTTCGAGATGAGCCAGCTTCCGTGCGCCGGGGATCGGCACAATCCAGGGCCTGCGCGCCAGCAGCCAGGCGAGCGCGATCTGCGCCGGTGTCGTGCCCTTGTTCCACGCGATCTCTCTGACCAGATCGACGATCGCCTGATTGGCCCTCCGGTTCTCCGTATCGAAGCGCGACGTCGCGTTGCGGAAATCGCCTGTCGGGAAGGTGGTCTTTTCGTTGATCGTGCCAGTCAGGAAGCCCTTGCCGAGCGGGCTGAAGGGCACGAAGCCGATGCCCAGTTCCTCCAGCAGCGGAATGATTTCCGTCTCGGGTTCGCGCCAGAACAGCGAATACTCGCTTTGCAGTGCCGCCAGAGGCTGCACCGCATGCGCCTTGCGGATCGACTCGCCCCCCGCTTCGGACATGCCGAAATGCCGCACCTTGCCAGCCGCGATCAGGTCCTTCACCGTCCCCGCCACGTCCTCCACGGGCACATCGGGATCGACGCGATGCTGATAAAGCAGGTCGATGGTGTCGGTGCGAAGGCGCTTCAGCGACCCTTCCACCGCGCGGCGGATGGTCTCGGGGCGGCTGTCTGGCCCGTCCGCGATCACGCCGTTGCGGAAGCCGAATTTTGTGGCGATCACGACCTGATCGCGGATCGGCTGCAACGCCTCGCCGACGACGTCCTCGTTTGTGAAGGGACCATAGACCTCCGCCGTGTCGAAGAACGTGACGCCGCGATCATGCGCCGCACGGATGAGCCTGATCGCCTCGCCGCGATCTGTCACCGTTCCGTAGCTGTGGCTGAGGCCCATGCAGCCGAAACCGATTGCGGAAACCTCAAGGCCACTCTTGCCAAGTACACGCTTTTCCATCGCTTATTCTCGCTTCCGGGATGTCGCCTACAAATTCCTCCCCCACTCTAACCGCTGCCCTTTATGGCGACTATGGCGTAAGATCGGCATGAACCTGTGAGCATGACGCATCAATGTTGCGAGAGAACACGAACGACCTTCTGGCCTTCATGGCGGTCGCCCGCGAACGGAGCTTCACGCGCGCGGCCGCGAAACTGGGCGTTTCGCGATCGGCTCTGAGCCACACGATCCGTAACCTCGAAGAGCGTCTGGGCCTGCGGCTGCTGGCGCGCACAACCCGCAGCGTCGGCCTAACCGAAGCCGGTGCGCGTCTGCTGGACACCATCGCGCCACGCTTCGACGAGATCGAGGCGGAACTGGTTGCCATGAGCAGCCTCAGAACCAGACCGGCCGGCACCATCCGCATCACGGCGACCGAGCACCCTACCTACACCGTCCTCTGGCCTCGGGTGTCGGAACTGCTGCGGCAATACCCGGACATAAAGATCGAGATCGTCGTGGATTACGGCTTGCGGGATATCGTCGCCGAGCGCTTCGACGCCGGCGTGCGCGTGGGCGAGAGCATCGCCAGGGACATGATCGTCGTGCCGATCAGCCCCGCTCTGCGCTCCGCCGTCGTGTGCAGCCCGGCCTATGTCGCGCGGCACGGCGTGCCCGCGACGCCGCAGGACTTGACGACACACGCCTGCATCAACATGCGCCTGCCCACCCACGACACGATTTTCGAGTGGGAGTTCGAGAAGCAGGGCCGGTCCCTGAACATGCGTGTCGATGGCCCGGCGGTGGTCAACACGCTCGCACTGCGCCTCAACGCCGCACTCGACGGCGTGGGCCTTGCCTACATGCCGGAGGATTACGCCATGCCCCATATCGAGGCGGGCCGACTCGTCCGCATTCTGGAGGACTGGTGCGATCCTTACCCCGGCTATCACCTGTTTTACCCGAGCCGCCGGCAGATGACACCGGCTTTCGCCCTGCTGGTCGAGGCGCTGCGGTATCGGGCGTAAGTCGCCAGCATCCGGCAACCACGCCCTACGTAATCCTGCAGTCCCAACTCTGATCGCTGATGTCAGGCAGACAGCATAGGTCGTGAGCGATCACGGTCGGTGCCCACGTGGCGGCCACGGACGTGGCCGGGGAACCGAAGACCTGGAAAGCATAGGGATGACACTCCCGCCGCGACAATACTGTCGCGAAGTGAAGACCGATTATCGGGAGAACGAAAGAAAGCGAGCATCTTGATCTTCTTCTTCCAGAACATATCTTCGGCTAGAAAAAGGTATCTGTTCAGAGAAACTCGCCAATGCTCCTCAACAATTCTTCCGGCGCTTCTTCCTGGGGGCTGTGACCACAGTCAATAGCGTGTCCCCGCACATCCGTGGCTTTTTCGCGCCACGTTTCCACGACGTCATAAAGTGCGCCGATGGTCCCTCGTGCGCCCCACAGCGCAAGGAGTGGCGCTTCGACCCGACGGTCGGCATCTTCCGCGTCGTGAACGAGATCGATGCCTGCCGCTGCA
This sequence comes from Komagataeibacter xylinus, assembly GCF_009834365.1. Classification (NCBI taxonomy): domain Bacteria; kingdom Pseudomonadati; phylum Pseudomonadota; class Alphaproteobacteria; order Acetobacterales; family Acetobacteraceae; genus Komagataeibacter; species Komagataeibacter xylinus. The sequence continues at coordinate 176,809 of NZ_CP041348.1, forward strand.
CGATAGTCCTCACACGCGGCATGCCGCATCCGGGCATTGGCATAGCAGCGACGGTATTCCGCCATCACCCGAGGATCGACGGCGCCTGCAATTTTGACCTGTCCCGCTATATGCGTTTCCAGAAAGAAATCCGGATCGGCACTGATCAGCCTTTCCGGCAACGGATAGGGCTGGATCAGAAAGAACCACCAGAAATAGCGCCGCGCAAACTCCATGTCGGTCCGGGCGTACATTGTCGCTGTCGGCGCAATGTCGATCAGCACCAGCTTTTCCACCGCCTGCGGCGCATCGAGCGCCAGGCGATGAGCCACGCGTCCACCGCGGTCATGCCCGACAAGCCGGAAGCGCTCAAAACCAAGCGCTTTCATGACGCCAATCTGATCCGCAGCCATGGCGCGCTTGGAATAATTGATGTGTTCAGGGCCGCCGTCGGGCTTTGCGCTGTCACCATAGCCTCGGAGATCAGTCGCCACGACGGTAAAACGCTCCGCCAGTACCGGCGCGACCTTATGCCAGGTCAGATGCATCTGCGGATGGCCGTGAAGAAGGAGAAGCGGAGGTCCTTCCCCGCCTATGGCGGTACGGATACGAACTCCGTTCACATCGGTATCCTGCCACGTAAAGCCGGGCAGCAATTCCGGAAATGCCCTGACGACCATGACCCCACCTGATTTTTTTTCGACGACCGCACCAACAAGTGTGACACTACAGGACTATCTCTTCGTCTTCGGGTCAAAACCTGTTTATTTACTATCTTTCGCCACTCTCGATATTCCCGCTCCTGTCACGCGGTATTCCCGTCTCCAAATTTCCGGGATGGATTATTGCAGGCGCGCTTCTGCTCAACCGGCGCCATCCGCGGCGTCTCGCCCACCGACGCCAACAGCCGCCTGCATCACCAGCCCGGACGCGCAATACCGTCCCAGAGCCGCCACAAGATGCCCAAACACCGCATCAATCCGGCGGCTGTGACGCAGATCTTCATGCGCGACAACCCAGGCCTCGAGTTCGGCGACAACCAAGCCCGGCAGCACGCGCACCAGATCCCGTTCGCCAATTGGCAATTGCGTGACACCGATCCCCAATCCCGCGCGTACCATGGCAAGCTGGGCCGGATGACTGTCGGTGCGGAGCGCGAAATACAGCTTCTCTCCCAGCGTCTTTTGCAATTCCCGTGTAAAATCTTGATCCATCCGGGATCGGTCCGAGCCGATCAGCGTGTGCCGGGCCAGATCCGTCGCACCTTCCGGCACCCCATGCCGCTCCAGATAAGAGGCGGTCGCGAAAAACCCGAGCGGGATACATCCTGCCCGTTTCGCCACCAGCGCCCCATGGCGCGGACGACGCATCCGGATCGCGATATCCGCTTCCTGCCCCGGCAGATCTGCGTTCTCGTTGCTCAGGACCAGTTCGACGGCGAGGCCCGGATGGCGCTCCCGCAGCGGGGCCAACAGACGCGGCATGACCTCGATGCCGACGAATTCGGCGACGCTGATACGCACCGTACCCGCGATCTCACCCCCGGACGCGGACGCAGCGCGATAGAAAGCCTCTGACGCGAAGGCCATACGCCGGACATGGACCGCCAGTTCCCGGGCGTCATCCGTCGGAACCAGCCCATTCACCGTGCGCGAGAAGAGTGGCTGACCGATCGCGCGCTCCAGCGCCTCGATCCGGTGACGCACGGTCGGCTGGGTCAGGCCGAGGCTGCGCGCCGCCGCCGACAGGCTTCCCGTATCGAGAACCGCGAGGAAGGCCCGTTGTCCGTCCCAGTCCGGAGAAAGAATGCTCATCGTTTTTCAATGAGCAGCATGCCGATCTTTGTCAATTTCCTTCGCGACCGCCTCCGTTCACTCTTCCGGTGGAAACGCAGGGAGATCGCAGCGTGACGAAAGCAATCCTCGTTCTGGGGGCAACCGGCGGCATTGGCGGCGCGGTCACACGGGTCATGCTGCGTCGCGGCTGGCAGGTGCGGGCAATGGTGCGTGACCCGGCCCGGGCTCAAGGGGGCTGGGGTGACGATGTGATGCCCCACTGGGTGCAGGGCGATGCCATGCTCCGGGACGATGTGGTGAGGGCCGCGACCGGGGTCGACGTAATCCTGCACGGCGTCAATCCGGCAGGCTACCGCAATTGGGAAACAACAGTGCTGCCGATGATCGACAACACGATCGCCGCCGCCAGGGCTACCAGCGGAGCGCGCATTGTGCTTCCGGGAACGATCTACAATTATGACGCCGCCACAGCGCCGGTGATCGGCGAAACGACACCGCAAAATCCGCCAGGCCGCAAAGGCAAGATCCGCAAGGCCCTCGAATGTCGCCTCACCGACGCCGCCCCGGAGGTTCCGAGCCTGATCGTGCGGGCGGGCGACTATTTCGGCCCTGACGCACAGCAGAGCTGGTTCGCTCAGGCGTTGGCGAAGGCGCCGCTGAAGCAGATCACCTATCCCGGCCGCACTGGTATCGGTCACGCTTGGGCTTACCTGCCTGATCTGGCCGAAGCAATTGCGCAACTGCTCGAACTACGACCCGGTGCCATGGCAACCGTCGAACGCATGCAGTTCAGCGGGTTCTGGGACGCAGACGGCACACACATGATCGCTGCGCTCCGCCGCATGACGGGCACGCCGGATCTCTCAGTCCGGCACTTCCCATGGTGGTTGATGCGCCTTCTTTCTCCATTCGGTGGTTTTCCGCACGAAGTGATCGAGGTTAAGCCCTACTGGCATTATCCGGTCCGGCTCGACAACAGTCGCCTCGTCCAGTTGCTGGGATCAGAACCTCATACCGACATCAATCAGGCTGTCAGAAACGCCGCGAACTGTCCCGGAGTCTCAACGTCCTAATATTTGGCATATGCATTTTGGCTCGCGGGAGCAGAGCTGTCTGCAACTTTAGTTAACCTGCATCATGACTGCCCCCCCTGCTTGAGTCGGTGGCCAGATCGAAATCCATGCGATCGCGCTGTCCATGCGATCAGGAAACCGACGGCGACGAGCACCATCACGGCCCATGGGAACGACGCCGCGCCCCATGTATCGAACAACACACCACCCAGAAGGCCACCTCCGGCTATGGCACTGTTCCACGCCACGACATTCATCGACAGCGCGACGTCCGCGCCAGCGCCGGCCGCATCGGCCAGCGCGGTCTGGAGCAAGGTTGCGGCCCCGCCGAATGTCAGCCCCCATATCGTGACACCAATCACGATCACAGTCGGCGACGCTGATTCAATGGCGAAAGCCACTGACACGACTGCGAATAGGGCCAGACTGAGCAGAACGGACAAGCGTAAAGCATGATCGACCGTGCGGCTGGTCAGCAAGATGCCCGCCAGCGCGGCAATCCCGAACAGCAGCAGAATGCGATCCGCCTGCCCTACTAGTCCGGCGGGTGCGATGAACGGCACAATGTAGGTGTAGAGCACGTTGTGCGCGAGCATCCACGCCATCACGACCCCCAGAACGGGCTTCACACCCGGCATGCCCAGAACATGCCGGAATGGCAGACGCTCGTGATGTGCAGCGCCCGGAAAATCAGGAACCTTTGCCAAAACCCACGCAATCAAAAGCACTGTCAGACCCGACATGATCCAGAACGTCAGGCGCCAGCCGACAACAGCCCCCAGCCATGTGCCTGAGGGAACCCCCAGAGAAAGCGCGATTGGTGTGCCTACCATAGCAATCGCAAGAGCTTGCCCCTGCTGAGCGCGCGTTACCATCCTGCGCGCGTAGCCGGCCAGCAACGCCCAGGCGAGACCCGCCGCCGCACCCGCTCCGTAGCGGGCCATGAGAGTCGCGCCATAATGCGTCGAAAACGCGGTGATGGAATTGAACACCACGAAGCCGATGATCGCCAGCAGGAGAACCCTCCTGCGCCGCCATCGCTGCGTGGCGAGCGTCAGCGGGATCGCCGCACTCAGAGAACCGACGGCATAGGCCGTCACCATCTGCCCAGCGAATGCCGGGGAAACATGCAGACCAGCACCGATCTCGGGCAAAAGACCCGCCGGCAAAGTTTCTGTCATAATGCAGATGAAGCCGGTCATGGCCAGCGCGAGCAGACCGGAAACAGGCAAGCACTCGTCGGTTTTTTTCGCGGACGGTACGATGGTCGGTGTCATGAGCCACTCAATATATGGAACGAATGATACACATATATGCGGACCGTAAAATCTTGGCAATAATTTCTGGATCGATTAATATGAAAGTCTTTTCAAAGGAGCACTAGCATGGCGCGGACTGGCCGTCCCCGTGAGTTTGACCGCGACAAGGCGATCGACGCCGCCACGGCGCTTTTCTGGGCGCAGGGTTATGAACCGACGTCCCTGACCCAGCTCAAGGCCAGCATGGGCCATATCTCGCCCGCGAGTTTCTATGCCGCGTTCGGTTCCAAGGAAGCCCTGTTCCGGGAAGTCGTGCAGCATTATCTGGCAACGTATGGTCAGGTCATGGCCCCCTTATGGGATGAAAGCCTGCCGCCACGTGAGGCCATCGAACGGACGTTACGCGGCTCAGCGCGCATGCAGGCGGCCCGTACGCATCCGACCGGCTGTCTGGTCGTGTCCGGCGCCAGCAACTGCTCACCCGAGAACGAACCTGTCCAAGCCCTTCTCGCCGCAGAACGACAGCGTACGCGGGCAGGTATTAAGGCCTGCGTGGAGCGCGCCATAGCCAGAAATGAATTGAAGGCCTCCCCGTCAACAGATGTCCTGCCCGATATTCTCGCTACTTTTTTTCATGGCATGACATGCGAAGCGCGGGATGGAATGACTGTTGACACTCTGGATGCTGCCATCACATCCCTCCTTACGTTGTGGGATATCAACACTGTCAAACCTCTCAAAAATCGACAAAAAAACACCGAAAACACGGGGGTCAGACTGTAGCCTTCCACAAAAACCCCCAACTTTCATATCGTCCGGTCCACAATTCCTTGACGTCGCTTCATGTCCATATTATGGATCGGGTGATACGGAAGTTGGGTTTCCGAATAGGACGCCATCTTTCCGCGAGGAGTCCGTTTATGAACACACCCAAAATCGCCCTTATCACGGGTGCCAATCGCGGCATCGGCTACAGTATCGCGAAGCATCTGACGGATGCTGGCATTAATGTCGTCGGCACTTATCATGCCAATGAAGATGAGGCGAAAGCTGCCGAAATCGCCCTCAGCCATGAAAAAGTGAAGTTGCGTATGCTGCAACTGGACATCGCGAACCATACGTCGTTCACGGATTTTGCTCAGCGGGTGAAAGCCCTTCTCGCAAACGAGTTCGGGCTGCAGGGACTAAATTATGTTGTCCAGAACGCCGGCAACATCATTCACACACGCTTCGATGCCGCTACCTCCGAACAACTCGATAATCAGTACAACATCCACTTCAAGGGCCCTTACCTGCTGACAGTGGCGCTCCTGCCACTGCTTCGCGATGGCGGCCGCATTCTCAACATCACCTCTGCCGCGACCCGCTTTTATCTGACGGATCATGGCCCCTATTCGGCCATGAAGGCCGCAACCGAGGTCATTTCGCTCTACATGGCGAAAGAGCTGGGGGAGCGCGGGATTACCGTCAATGCCGTCGCCCCTGGGGCGGTCGCATCGGATTTCGGCGGGGGGCTGGTCCGTGACGATGCCACGGTAAATAAAAGCCTTGCAGACATCACTCCGCTGGGACGTGTCGGGCAACCCGATGATATCGGAGCCGCTGTCCGTGCCCTTCTGTCTGATGATATGCGCTGGGTGAATGGTCAGCGTATCGAAGTGACGGGAGGGCAGTCGCTATGATGGCCGGACAGACACGAACAGGAGCCGCATTATGATCCATGTGATGGCCAGCAGCGTTCTTCCTGCCTCCGTTTCGTCCGTCTGGGGGCTAATCCGTGATTTCGGCGCCCTAGGCAAGTGGTTGCCGGGGGTGAAAACCTGCGTGATCGAGGGCGATGAGCCCGGTGACCGTGTCGGCGCGGTCCGCCGCCTTGAAATGGGCGATGTCGGCGTGATCCGTGAACAGCTTCTCGCATTATCCGACGTAGATCATACTGTGATGTTCTCGATTATCGAGTCCGCCCTGCCGATCAGTAACTATCGGTCAACGATCAGCCTTCTTCCCATAACGGATGGTGACCGAACGTTCATTCAGTGGCGGGGACAGTTCGAAGCGCCCCTCGAACATGCCGCCAGTATGGAGGCCAGAATGCCGACAGGTATCTATCAGCCAGCATTCGACAGGCTGGCAGAAATCTTGGCGTAGCAGGAAATGCCGTCATGAACAATTTTGAGGGAAAATCCGTCCTCGTGCTTGGCGGCAGCCGCGGGATTGGGGCCGCCATCGTGCGCCGTTTCGCTTCGAAGGGAGCGAAGGTTCTTTTCACATATTGGTCTTCCCCGGACGATGCCGAAGTTTTGGCGGCTGAGACCGGAAGCAAGGCCCTCCGCGCCGACAGTGGCGACCGGGACACTCTCATCGCGCTGATCGCTTCGCTCAGTCCTCTCGACGTGCTGGTCGTCAACTCTGGAATTCTTGGCGCGGGCGATCCGCTGGAGATCCCCCCGGATGACATCGACCGGCTGTTTCGTATCAACATCCATGCGCCTTACCATGCCGCCATTGCTGCTGCCCGGACCATGCCCGCCGGGGGCCGCATCATCTTGATCGGGTCCGCCAATGCAGACCGTATGCCGATGACTGGCCTTGCAGCCTACAGCGCCAGCAAGGCCGCACTGAAAGGCATGGTCAAAGGACTGGCTCGTGATTTCGGAGCGCGCGGCATCACCGTCAATGTCGTCCAGCCCGGCCCCACTGATACAGACATGAACCCTGCCGATGGACCGCTGAAAGACGTGATGCACGACTTCATGGCGATCAAACGCCATGCCACGGGCGCGGAGATTGCGGGGCTGGTCGCGTATCTTGCCGGACCAGAGGCCGGCATCATCACGGGCGCCGCATACAACATCGATGGTGGCTTCGCGGCCTGACGAAATGACTGATCCCTTAACCACTCGCTGGAAATAAGGACCGAGGACCATGACCGATACAGCTTCCAACGCTGCCAGCTCCGGCACCTTCACGATCGGCGGCGATCTCGCCGTTCATCGGCTCGGTTTCGGTGCCATGCGCATCACGGGCAAAGGCATATGGGGACCGCCCACCGATCACGACGAGGCCATCCGCACGCTGAAGCGCCTTCCCGAACTCGGCGTCAACTTCATCGACACGTCGGACGCCTACGGGCCGGATGTTTCAGAATGGCTGATTAAAGAGGCGCTTCACCCATATCCCAAAGGTCTCGTGATCGCCACGAAGGGCGGGCTTACCCGGTCGGGGCCAGATATCTGGAAGCCGGTCGGACGACCGGAATATCTTCTCCAGCAGGTGCATAAAAGTCTGCGGAATCTCGGCGTCGAGCAGATCGATCTGTGGCAGTTGCACCGGATCGATCCCAAAGTCCCGGCGGATGAGCAGTTCGAGGCGGTCCGGTCCTTCATCGATCAGGGACTGATCCGCCACGCGGGACTGAGCGAGGTCTCCGTAGAAGAGATCAAAGCGGCATCGAAGTTCTTTGACGTGGCGACCGTCCAGAACCGCTATAATCTCGTGGATCGCAGCAGCGAAGACGTGCTCGACTACTGCACGCCGCAAAACATCGGATTCATCCCGTGGTTCCCGCTCGCGGCCGGCGACCTCGCCAAGCCGGGATCGATTTTAGACACCATGGCAGGCAAATACGGCGCTCACCCGAGCCAGATCGCTCTGGCCTGGGTCCTAAAGCGCAGTCCAGTGATGCTGCCAATCCCCGGGACCTCGAAGGTCGCGCATCTTGAGCAGAATATCGCCACTGCAGACATCACCCTGTCTGAGGAAGATTTCGCGGTGTTGGACGCGGAGGGACGCAAGGCGCTTCAAGCGGCATCTTGACCTCAATGTCGCACATCACCCGACGTATCAATTCATAAGAGAAGCCTTAAATCCATGGCCGGACGATATCTACACAATCCACGTGGAACACATGTCGGACAAGCACGGATGGAACAAATAGGAACCGAGGCAGAAAGGGACCATAACGACCATGCGCACTGCGGAACTCCGCTATTTTCTGGCTTCTGTTGAAGCTGGAAGTTTCGGGAAGGCCGCATCATCCCTTCAACTGCGAGTATCGACGGTCAGCCGAGCAATTGCTCGACTTGAGGATCAACTGGGTGTTGCGCTCTTTGAACGAACCTCCTCTGGCATTAAACTTACGACTGCGGGACGCATAGCATTACGCTGTGTCCGTCGCGTCCTGCGCGAGACAAATGCACTCACGGAAACACTCGACCGAAGTTCCTTCGGAGAAATCGGAGAGGTGCATCTCGGTTTTCATCTTCCACCTCTAAACGCCGTCCTGACAAGTTTGCTCGTCGAATGGCGGACAACCTATCCCGGCATAAGTGTCACACCACACGAACCGGGTGAAAGAACACTCCATTCCGCACTGATCGAACGTCATATCGACGTTGCCTTGCTTCCTGAATTAGCCCTTTCTCAACACCACCCGCATACTCCAATTTACTTCGAGCCCTTGATGGCGGCCGTGCCAAATACTCACCGCCTCGCCGAAAAAACAACAATTCAATGGACTGACCTCAAAAACGAAAATCTGCTTCTATGGTCGTGGGGAAAAGATAGGATCGGTCGTGATTTCTTTGCTACGCGGCTACCCGGCATTAATGTGCGCATTTTTGAAACGGGCAACATGACCCTGCTCGCTTTCGTGCGGGCAGGATACGGCGTCACTGTCGCAGCGCAAACTTATTCGACTCTCAACCTCCCCGGCCTGAAATTCATCCCAATCGACGAGGAAGATGCCGGGTTCAAGATCAATCTGGTCTGGCGTGCCGAAAGCGAAGATCCCGTAGTAGGAAAATTTGTCGCCTTCATGCGTGACCGGGCAAAGCCCTATTGGCGAGTTACCTCTCCCCGCGCAGCTTCCGAAAGCCCCTATCCGCCCCCATGAAACGAGCGAGCATTGGTGAGATCAGCTTCGCTACTGCGATCTCGGCCTGACCGCTCTCACGCGCCAGCAACCGCCCGTATTCAACCAGATCGCGATGTACGGTGGCCGGTAGCTCAATGGTCAGCCGCACCGGTTTGTCATTCTCAATCGGCCCAAGCCTGAGCTTTGTCATCGGGGAGCCTCCTGTCTGTAGGGGGAAAGAACCAGATCGCGATGCACCATGACCCGGACGGGAAAACCGCGCCGGATCGTATTGGTGGGCTGGATATTGAGCGAGCGTCCGACCATCTGCTCACCGATCTGGTTAAATCCTTGCGATCCGCCGGTGCGCAGCGCCTGGGCGATGCCATTGCTACCGCCAATATCGGCTTCTGAACCCACGCTCAGCATCGTCGAAACCAGAGCGGCCTTGAACACCTCCCCCCAGTGATTGTCGGTCTGGTCCTGCAACCCGGCGTAGCCCGCCGCATCGGCGGCAGGTTCGTTTTCTAATACGATCGAATCCCCGACCCCGCGTATCAGCCGGGTCCAGACCAGCAGCACGCGGGTCTGGCCGTAGGCGATCTGGGAGTCATAGCGGCCGATCAGTTTCGCGCCCTGCGGGATCAGCAGGATATGGCCGGTCGGACTGTCATAGACATTCTCCGTCACCTGCGCCGTGACCTCACCGGGCAGGTCGGAGCGGATGCCAGTAATCAGCGCGCCGGAAATGATCGATCCCGCCTGGATTACATACGGACTGGGAGCGAGCGTCAGACGCACGGCGCTGACGGTACGCTGGTCGACCGGGCCATCGAGAAACGCCTGGTTGCGATCGGTGGCAGCACCGGCGGCCAGAAGCGGGGTGGCACCGGCCGTCACCGGGGCGGCGCTGTTTCGCCCGACCTGCGTCTGGGTAAAGAGATGACTGACCCGGGCTGCTTCCTGCTCCTGGGCCATGCGCTGCTTCTCGGGATCGGCCGGTGCGGCGGGTGTCGCCATGCCGGGGGCACCCACGCCTGCCTTGAGGAACGGCCTGCCGAGATCGCCGGGCAGCGGAGGCCCGAGGCGCGGCGGGTGGGTATAGTCTCCCGGCAGGGTCGCCAGCCCGTCCGGCGTGGTGCGATTGCCGGTATTATAGAGTTCAGCCTTGCCCGTTCGAGGTGCCGGCTTCAGCGCCACATAGAGCGCACCCCCGACGCCGATGATCGCCATCAGCGTCAGCCCCATGATCACCTTGCGCGACAGTCGCGTGACCGGCGGTCGCGTCACGCGCATCCGCATCTCGCCGGGCGGCCTGACCGGAGGTACCGGTTTGCTCGCCTCCTCTGCTCCGGTGCTCCCGCTCACGACCGGCGCGCTCCATCGGTACGGACGATGCGCACTACCTGCTGGTGCTTCGCCCCAAGCCGCAATTCGGCTGCCGCGAACAGGCGATCGACGATCATCCGGTTGCCGCGCACCCGGTAATTCACCAACTGGCCGTCCCCTTGCGGGCCGATGACCCACAGCGGCGGCATCTCGCCCTGGGCGATGCCGGTCGGAAACTCGATGAACACCTGCCGCCCGTCATCGAAGGCCCGCAACGGCCGCCACGGCGCCTCGTCGCCCTCGATCCGATAGCGGAAATTCAGCGCATCGAGATCGACGCCCGTCGCGACCGGAGTGCCAAGATCAGAATCCCGATCCTGCCCGCGCAGGGCGACGATCTGGTCCTGCGGATAGTCCCATGAGACCGAAGCCATATAGGTCCGCTCGTCGGAGCGCAGTTCCAGATGATAGGTCCGCCGGTCGGTATTGATGACTAGGTTGGTGGTCAGGTCCGGCCGCGTCGGTTTGAGCAGGATATGAATCCGTTTCGACGCCCCTGCCCCGCTCTCTGTATCACCGATGATCCAGCGGACGGTATCGCCGGCGGCGACCGGACCGGAGCCAACCAGCTTCTCGCCCGGCTGCAGTGCGATGTCGGTGATCTCGCCGGGTGCGGCGTAGAGCTGATAGAGCGCGCCCTCGGAGAAGGGATAGACCTGGATCGCATTGAGATAACCGGCACGCGTCGGCTGGACCCGCGCCGCACTATTGGCATGCTCGACCCGCTGATGGGGATCGGCGGCTTCCGGCGTCGTACGCCGATACGGGATCGGCTTGAGCTGCCCCGGCAGCGGCAGGGGCTCGGGCAGAGCCACCACCTGCACCGGTTTCGGTAACTCCGGGGTAAGAACCGCCTGCCGGGGCGTATCGTCGTACCGGATGGCAGGCGGCTTCCATGAGGAGCAGGCCGCGAGCGGCGCCAGCAGGATCATGAGCGGCGCGACGGTATTGAGGGTGCGCATCAGCCGAGTTCCCTGGACCAGTTAAGGGCGTGAATGTAGATGCCGAGCGGATTCTTGCGCAGCCGCTCGGCATCGGTGGGGGTGGTGACGACAAGGGTCAGGAGCGCGCTCCAGCGTTCGGTCGAGGCCAGCGCGCCATCGACATAGCGGCGCTCAATCCACTCCACCCGGAAACTGTCGTCGGAGGCACGGATCACGCTGGCAATCTCGACCGCCACCTGCATCCTGCCGAGCTTGCCGAACGGATCGTTGGTGCGGGCATAATCGTTCAGGGCCAGCGCGCCGCGATCGGTGACGTAATTATAGGCGTCGAGCCAGTTCTGCCGCAGGACCACCGGATCGGCCGGGATGCCGCGCACCTCGGAGATGAAGCGCGCCAGATACCAGGCGATCTGCGGATCGGTCGGCCGATAGGCGGCGGTTGCCGGACCGACGGCCTGCGCCTGGCCCAACCGGTCGATCTGTACCACCCATGGCGTAATGGTGCCCCGCGCCGACTGCCAGACCAGCCCGGCGGAAAGCCCTCCGCTCAATGCCAGGCAACCGAAGAACGCCAGTCGCCAGTTACGGGCCTGGACACGAGCCGAGCCGATGCGGTCGTCCCAGACCTGGGCTGCCTTGTGATAGGGCGTTTCCGGTTCCGGCGTTCTGCCGAACCGTATAGTGGGGCGGCGGAACATGGCTATTCTCCTTCCGAGAGATCGACGTCATGGCCGCCGCTGGGCCGGTCGCCGCCTTTGATCGCCTGCGCAGCGGCATCAGCCCCGCCTTTGATCCGGTTGTTGCGCTGCATCCGGCTGGCCCAGGGCGGCGGCTTGCCGGCAGAAGCTCCGCCAGCGCCAGAAGCGGTCGCACCGCCCGTGGCGGCGGCTCCGCCGGCCTGATAACTGGTGCGGACACTGGCCATGGCGCGGCGCAACGGGCTGGCGGCAGCGGACAATCCGGCCTTCGCGACACCTGCCGCACCTCCGGCCTGATAGGCGGCGGTCGTGCCGCCCGCGACAAAGGCCCCGCCACGCACGGCGGCGGCCGCGGCCCCCACGGCCAGTCCGGCCCCGGATGCGGCAGCCACACCAGCGCCGACCACACCAGCCGCCGTGGCGACAGCGGAGCCAGCCCCCAACTGCGGACCACCGGCGATCAGCCCGTTGGCCAATGCCGGTCCGAACACGGTCAGGCCGAGCAGCGTCAGGGAGGCGAGAATCAGGGTCAGCGCATCATTGATGGTGGGCGGGTTGTTGAAACCACTGGTGAACTGGCCGAACACCGTCGAGCCGATGCCGACGATGACGGCCAGCATCAGCACCTTGATCCCGGACGAGACGACATTGCCCAGCACCTTCTCGGCGAGGAAGGCGGTGCGACCGAACAGGCCGAAGGGCACCAGCACGAAGCCTGCGAGTGTGGTCAGCTTGAACTCGATCAGCGCCACGAAAAGCTGGATCGCCATGACAAAGAAACTGATGACCACGATCAGCCAGGCGAGCAGCAGCACCACGATCTGGATTGCGTTGTTGAAGATGGCCACGAAACCGACCAGCGAGGAAATCGAGGTCAGGATCGGCTTGCCGGCATCGATGCCGACCTGCGCCAGCCGCCCCGGCTGGAGAAGCTGCGCCTGGGTGAGATGGCCACCACCAGCCTCGATGCCGAGGCCTGCGAAGGATTCATAGATGATGCGGGCGAGACCGTTAAAATTCCCGATGATGAAGGCAAACATGCCTATGAACAGGGTCTTGCGGATCAGCCGCGCCAGTACGTCCTCGTCCGGCGCCAGCGTCCAGAACAGCCCGGCCAGGGTGATGTCGATCGTGATCAGGGTGGCGGCGAGCCAGTGAACGTCGCCCTGCACCAGACCGAAGCCGGAATCGATATATTGGGTGAAGATGGCAAGGAAATTGTCGATGACGCCGGTGCCCTGCTGCATGGCGTCACCGTGCGGTTTCGGGCGCAAAGAAGCGCTTGCGGTTCTCGGCCCAGATCGCTTCGCAAGCCGGATCGCCGTCGGCCTTCATGCCGAGGGCCTGGCAGCGCGCGAGACCGACGGCCAACCGGTCACGAGACCCCGGCGGCCCAAGATCCGGCACGCCGACGTCACGGGGGATATGCCGGAGATGAAGGCTTGCGGCCACGATGATCAGAACGACCAGCCCGACGGCAGCCAGCCGGAAGACGATCGGCGGGGAGAGACGTGGCCAGCGCATCAATGGAACATCTGCGCGGAGCCGGAGGTGTAGCCGGCGCCGTAATTGAGGAAATTCGCCAGTTGTGCCCGGCCCTGTTCCTCGCCTTCGACCTGACGCGCACCGTCCAGCGCCTGGGCGCGGCCCATCGCCGTGACGACTGCGGTGAGGTCGGCAAGCTGGCGCGTCTGCAGCGCGGTCAGCTGGTTGCCCGATTGCGCGGCCTGCAGGGCGCCGGTCGCGGACTGGCTCGAGGTGACCAGACTGTCGATCTGGCTGCGCGTGGCATCAAGATTCTGCACCGCGCCGGTCTGCACGCGCAGCCCGTCCTGATAGGCACCCCGCGCGTTCTGCCATCGCGTCTGCGCGTCGGCGGTCATCTGCGTCGCCGAGGACGGGCTGCCGAGCGCCTGCGGGTAGGTCTGCGAAAATGCCTGATCGATACTGGTCAGGTTATAGGAGAGCCCTCGCGCCTGGCCGACGATCTGCTCCGTCTGCTGGATTGATTGCTCCAGCGGCGACAGGACGGAGAGCGGGAGGTTCGCGAGATTGCGGGCCTGGTTCTCCAGCATGGTCGCTTCGTTGAGCAGGCTCTGCGCCTGCTGGTTGACCTGCTGCAGTGCCCGAGCGGCAATCAGGACGCTCTGCACATGATTGGCCCCGTCATAGACTGCCCATTGCGCATGGGCTGGCGCACTCACGGAAAACGGCAGCACCAGAGCAACGCCGGACACGAAAACTGATTTCATTGTCGGCATGTTTTTCATGATCCCTCTCCCGGATTGAGCATCTCCACCGCCCACTCAACACCTTTGTGCATTAGCCATGCCGCCGCGAACCCGTCGCGCCCATGCCGGGCAAAGATCCGGTCGATGGCGGCCTGGTCGGCGGGCGAGGACGCGGCGGTGAAGGCCAGCGCCACCTCGGACAGGCCGAGATCGAACAGCCGGTTGCCCCGCCGGGACTGGCAGTAATAATCGCGCTTGGGTGTCGCCCGGCTGAGGATCTCGATCTGGCGATCGTTCAACCCGAAGCGGCGATAGATCGCGGCGATCTGCGGCTCCAGCGCCCGGTCATTGGGCAGGAACACCCGCGTCGGGCAGCTCTCGATCAGCGCGGGGGCGATCGGGCTGGCATCGATATCGGCCAGCGACTGGGTGGCGAAGATGACGGAAGCGTTCTTCTTGCGCAGCGTCTTCAGCCATTCCCGCAACTGCCCGGCAAAGGCGCGATCGTCCAGCGCCAGCCAGCCCTCATCGATGATCAGCAGCGTCGGGCTGCCGTCAAACCGGTCCTCGATACGATGGAACAGATAGGACAGCACGGTGGACGCGGCACCCGAGCCGATCAGCCCCTCGATTTCGAAGGACTGGATATCGGCGACGCCCAGCCGCTCATGCTCGGCGTCGAGCAGGCTACCCCACGGCCCGCCGACACAATAAGGCTGCAACGCCTGTTTCAGCGCCAGCGACTGGAGCAGCGCCGACAGGCCGGTGAGGGTGCGTTCCGCAACCGGGGCCGAGGCCAGCGAGGTCAGCGCCGACCACAGATGCTCCTTGAGATCGGGCGCGACAGTGATCCCCTCGCGCTCCAGTAATGTCGCGACCCATTCCGCCGCCCAGGCCCGTTCGCCTGGCTCGTCGATGCGCGCCAGCGGCTGCAACGCGACGGGTTCGTTCCCGTCCTGCGCCAGCGCGCCGCCGAGATCGTGCCAGTCGCCGCCCATCGCAAGCGTTGCCGCGCGGATCGAGCCACCGAAATCGAAGGCGAAGATCTGCGCCCCGGCATAGCGACGAAACTGCATCGCCATGAAGGCCAGCAGCACCGACTTGCCGGCACCGGTCGGCCCGGCGATCAGCGTGTGGCCAACATCGCCGACGTGGAGTGCAAAGCGGAACGGCGTAGAACCCTCGGTACGGGCATAAAATAACGGCGGGGCGGCAAAGTGCCCGTCCCGCTCCGGTCCGGCCCACACCGCAGAGAGCGGGATCATGTGCGCGAGGTTCAGGGTGGAGACGCAGGGCTGGCGGACATTGGCGTAGACATGGCCCGGCAGGCTGCCGAACCAGGCTTCGAGTGCGTTCACCGTCTCGCGCATGCAGGTGAAATCGCGGCCCTGGATGGTCTTCTCCACCAGACGCAGCCGATCGGCGGCGACCGCCGGATCCTCGTCCCACACCGTGACGGTGGCGGTGACATAGGCCTGCCCGACCTGATCGGTGCCGAGTTCCTGCAACGCCGCATCGGCATCGGCGGCCTTGTTGGCGGCATCGGAATCCAGCAGCACCGACGCCTCGTTGGTCATCACCTCCTTGAGGATGGCCATGATCGATTTGCGCTTGGCGAACCATTGCCGCCGGATCTTGCCCAGCGCTCTGGTCGCGTCAGTGCGGTCGAGACAGATCGCCCGCGTCGACCAGCGATAGGGAAAGGCCAGCCGGTTCAGCTCGTCCAGCAGCCCCGGCCAGGTCTGGGTGGGAAAGCCGGTAATTGTGAGCGTGCGCAAATGGGCGTCACCCAGGCGCGGCTCCAGCCCGCCGGTCAGTTCCTCGTCCACCAGGATGGCATCGAGGTGCATCGGGATTTCTGGCACCCGGACCCGCTGCAGGCGGGTGGAGATGCAGGAGTGGAGATAGGTCAGGGTTTCGCCGTCATCGGGCCAGTCGGCTTCCGGCATGAAGCCGTCGAGTAGCGCCAGCACCCGGTCGGTCTGATCAATGAATCCCGCGACCACGGCCTGCCAGTCGGAGCCGCCACGGGCGCGGTTCTCGTAGAGCCAGGCCTCCGCGCGGGCGGCGTCGTCCGCCGGTGGCAGCCAGACCAGGGTGAGGAAATAGCGGCTCTCGTAATGGGCACCCTCTTCCTCGAACTGCGCCCGACGCTCGGCGTCGACCAGTTCGGAGGCCGGATCGGGGAACGGGCTGGAAGGATAGCCCCGCGCTTGTCGGCGCTGCGCCTCCACGAAAATGGCCCAGCCGGAGCCGAGCCGCCGTAGGGCGTTGTTCAGGCGGGACGTGATCGCGACCAGTTCGGATGCGGTCGAGGAGTCCAGGTCCGGACCGCGAAAGCGCGCGGTGCGCTGGAAGGCGCCATCCTTGTTCAGCACCACGCCTCTGGCGACCAGCGCCGCCCAGGGCAGAAAATCGGCGAGACGGTCGCGACGATGGCGGTATTCGGCAAGGTTCATCATGGCGACCTCATCCGACCATATGGGTGGGATAGCGCAGGTGCCGGCGCACCACGTCGACGAAGGCGGGATCTCGCTTGGCGGCCCAGACGGCGGCGAGATGGCCGACCAGCCAGAAGATCCCACCGGCGATCCACAGCCGCAGGCCGAGGCCGATCGCTGCCGACAGCGTGCCGGTGACGATCGCCACCGTGCGCGGCGCCCCGCCGAGCAGGATCGGCTCGATCAGGGCGCGATGCACCGGGGCGGTGAAGCCGGGAATGCTGTCCGGCTCCATCAGATCAGCGCCCCGCCCGAGAAGGAGAAGAAGGACAGGAAGAAGCTGGACGCGGCAAAGGCGATCGACAGGCCGAAGACGATCTGGATCAGGCGGCGGAAGCCGCCCGAGGTCTCCCCGAAGGCCAGGGTCAGACCGGTCACGGTAATGATGATCACCGAGATGATCTTGGCCACCGGCCCCTGCACGGATTCCAGTATCTCGTTGAGCGGGGTTTCCCACGGCATGCTGGAGCCCGAGGCGTAGGCCGGCGCCGACAGCAGGGCGAGCGAGAGCGTGGCGCCAGCCACGGGAAAGCGGCGGCGCAGGGCAATCATGCTTGTCATGGCGGATCTCCGGCGGATGCGAGGATGTAGTCCCCGTCCGGGGTCAGGCCCCGGACAGTGGCGAGTTCGGCCAGCCGCCGCGCGCTGCCGCGCCCGGACAGCACCGCGATGACGTCGATCGTCTCGGCGATCAGGGCGCGCGGTACAGTGACGACGGCTTCCTGGATCAACTGCTCCAACCGGCGCAGGGCGCCGATCGCAGACCCGGCGTGCAGGGTGCCGACCCCGCCGGGATGACCGGTGCCCCAGGCCTTGAGCAGGTCGAGCGCTTCGGCGCCGCGCACCTCGCCGATCGGAATCCGGTCGGGGCGCAGACGCAGCGAGGAGCGCACCAGGTCGGAGAGCGAGGCCGCGCCGTCTCTGGTGCGCAGGGCAACCAGGTTGGGCGCGGCGCATTGCAGTTCGCGGGTGTCCTCGATCAGCACCACCCGGTCGCCGGTCTGCGCGATCTCGGCCAGCAGGGCGTTGACCAGCGTGGTCTTGCCGGTGGAGGTGCCGCCGGCAACGAGAATATTCTGACGCTCGGCGACGGCACGGCGCAGAAACGCGGCCTGTGCGGCGGTCATGATGCCGGCAGTCACATAATCGTCGAGCGAGAACACCGCGACCGCCGGACGCCGGATGGCGAAGCACGGTGCTGCCACCACCGGGGGCACCAACCCTTCGAACCGCTCCCCGCTGCCCGGCAGTTCGGCGGAGACGCGGGGGCTGGCGGGATGCACCTCGACCCCGACATGATGGGCGACAAGACGGACGATCCGCTCGGCGTCGGCAGGCGTGATCCGGGTGCCGGTATCCTCCATCCCGCTGGCGAGCCGGTCGATCCACAGTCGGCCGTCCGGATTGAGCATCACCTCGACGATCGACGGATCATCAAGATGCCCGGCAATCGCCGACCCAAGGGCAGTGCGCAGCATGCGCGTGCCCCGGGCAACGGCTTCGGAACGGAAAGGCGCAACGGTCATCGGAAACCCGCGATTGGCCTCCCGAGGGAGGCTGTGGATCAGCGGGGTTGATTAGAAAGAGGCACGAACACGGAAGCGCAACAAGTCTCTGGGACCGTAGGGCGCCGGGATAGAAGAACTTGCATAGGAGTAGGTTGCTGTTTGGGCGCTGACGGGGCGACAGGGCGCTGCTACCGTTTTCTGGAATCGACCACGACACGGAGCTGTGCCCGCATGAGCAAAGCCTTTATTGCCGCCGTTCTTCGGGACGTTCATCATCCACAAGACCAAGGTCGGCAATACCGTGCGCTTCAAGGCCAGTCCGGTGCTGAAGAAGGTCGTGTGATCTGTCAGTCGGTCTCGTCAGCAGGTTCGAAAAAAGAGCCGGAAAGTGATAGAACTTGAAGATGGAGAGCGGACTGCACCCCCATCATAACTGTCATCCGAACGGACGCGGCTCTTCGACACAAGCAAGCACGCCATCCGGCAGCGGCCGCTGAAGGCACAGAGCCTCTACTGCCGGCGCGTTCATCCATACATCCAGTTCGTCCGGCTGCGTCAGGATCACTGGCATGGCCTTCGGATGGACCGCTCCTACGTCCCGGTTGGCGTCGGTGGTCAGAAACCCGAACAGGTCATCCGTCGTCTCTCCATCAGCCAGTTTCCGCACTGACGTCCAACGACACCAGATCCCGGCAAAGAAGGCCAATGGCTCTCCGTCGCTGCGGGCAAACCACACCGGCCGCGATTTCCCGTCGGGCAGACGCTCCGGTTCCGAGAAGGCGGTCAGCGGCACCAGACAGCGATGGGCAACACCTTCCCAGCACTTCCACCATGTCGAGGTCGGATTGCGGATGTTGGTGACACCACGATCGACCTTGTGCCCCCTGAGATAACCGGGCGGTGTCGGCATGCCCCAGCGCGCCATGACCAGTTCGCGACCATTGTCGCCATTCCGCACGACCGGTGCCATCGTATTCGGCCAGATCTCGGGCAACGGCTGAAGATTGCCTGTGCGATCCTCAAGGACTTTCGCGATCTCCCTGATCGCCTGCGGGTTGGAGGTCATGGAATAGAGATTGCACATCGGTCCTGCTCCCTTATGACCACATGCCGCGTAATCTGGCCGCCATATCGATCCTTACGGATTTCACCGCCTCCTGCCGGACCTGTTCCTCCGGTTTCACGACCGGCCACGCCACTGACTGAAACAGAGGCAGCATGTCCCGGTCGATGAAACGTGTGCGCGAGGCATAGACATGCCGGTCGCCCCGACTGTGCTGACCGTGCACATAGAAACGCTGCGGCACCATGATATCGAGACTGTCCTTCGCCCTTGTCATGGCCACATAGAGCAGGCGACGTTCCTCCTCGATGTCATCCTTCTCACCGGTGGCCAGATCGGACGGAATGCAGCCATCCACAGCATTCATCACGAAGACATTCTTCCATTCCTGCCCCTTGGCGGAATGAATGGTGGAGAGGATCAGATAGTCCTCGTCCAGCAGCGGCACGCCAGCCTGATCGGACGTGACATCCGGCGGGTCCAGCGTCAGTTCGGTCAGGAACTTCTCGCGTGACGGATAGCCGCCGGCGATCTGCTCAAGCTGCACCAGATCAGCCAGACGGGTGGAGGCGTCCTCATGCAGCCGCTCCAGATGCGGCTCATACCAGTACCGGACGGCCGCGATCTCACCGGGCCAGCCGACCTGATGGCTGCCAACGGCTGTCAGCAGGTTCACGAAACCCGTCCAGACCTCGCCGCTGCGTTGTGGCGCTTTGACATCCTTCAGCGCCTCGAAGGGATGCGCACTCTCGCCCATCGTATCCAGCACGCGCCGGGCCGAACTTGGCCCCACGCCTAGCAAAAGCTGCAACACCCGGAAGCCCGCGATGCGATCGCGCGGGTTCTGGGCAAAGCGCAATAGCGCCAGCACATCTTTCACATGCGCACTGTCGAGAAACTTCAGACCGCCAAATTTCACGAACGGAATGTTCCGCCGGGTCAGTTCCACCTCCAGCGTGCCGCTATGGTGCGAAGCCCGGAACAGCACGGCCTGCTGCTTCATCGGTGTCCCGGCCTCACGCTCTTCCAGGACCCGATCGGCGATGTAGTTCGCCTGGGCGGTGTCATCCCATATGGTGACCAGTCGCGGCTTTTCTTCCGACGCCCGGTCGGTCCACAGATCCTTGGTGAAACGCTCGGCTGCTTCTCCGATCACGGCATTGGCCGCATCCAAAATGGGTTTCGTGGAACGATAGTTCCTATCCAGCGTCACTACACGGGCCGGTGGATCGAAGGACGCCGGAAAATCAAGAATGTTGCGCACGGTCGCGGCCCGGAAGGCGTAGATCGACTGCGCGTCATCGCCCACCACCGTCAACCCGCTCCCGTCGGGTTTCATGCCTAGCAGGATGTCTGCCTGCAGCCGGTTGGTATCCTGATACTCATCAACCAGCACATGATCCCATTTGCCGCCGATGTCGGCGGCAAGCACCGGATCGCTGACCATCTGCGCCCAGCACAGGAGCAGATCGTCGTAATCCAGAACACCCTGTTCCTGTTTGGCCGTGACATAGCCTGCAAAGAGCTGTTTCAACTGGACTTCCCAACCCGCGCACCATGGGTAGTGCTTCAGCAGCACATCGGCGAGCGGTGCGCCGGAATTCACCACACGGGAATAGATGGCCAGACACGTGCCTTTGCCGGGGAACCGCTTTTCGGTTTTCGAAAAACCCAGATCATGGCGGATCAGATTCATCAGATCAGCGGAATCCTCCCGGTCATGGATCGAGAAGGCCGGATCCATACCGATCTGCTGGGCATACTCCCGCAGCAGCCGGGCACCGATGGAATGGAACGTCCCGGCCCAGGCCAGCGCGTCGGCCAGAGGACCAGCCTTGTCTCCCAGCACCGTTTTGCAAATGCGCTCCACACATCGCGTCATCTCGACACTGGCGCGCCGGGAGAAGGTCAGCAGCAGGATGCGGCGCGGATCGGCGCCCGAGGCGATCAGATGGGCCACCCGATGCGCCAGCGTGTTGGTCTTGCCCGATCCCGCGCCCGCGATGACCAGCAACGGAGAAGAGTCCGCCCCGCCCGGCGAGACTCCGGTCCCATGCGTGACCGCCTGTCGCTGGGCGTCATTCAGACGGGACAGATAATCGTCGCTGCCCGAAGCGGGAGAAGGTTCTGGATTCAATTCCTTAGCGCACTTTCATCAACGATACTGAACCAACATCGGACACCAGCATGCCGGATACGGGGCGAATTTGCATTGACTTGCGTAGCATAATTGGAACAAATCAGGAACATATAATCAGGAAATTTGCCTGCACAAGGAACGTCGAGCCGTGACATGACTGCTGAAACCCATAAAAAACCCGGTCTGGAGACGCTGCAGGCGGCGATCAACCGTCTCGAAGGGCACAGCGACCGACGCCGCACGGTGCTGCCCTTTGGTGTGTGCGAGATCGACAGCCGCCTGCCCGGTGGCGGGCTGGCTCTGGGCGCGCTGCATGAAGTGGCAGGCGGAGGCAACGACGCCCTTCACAGTGCGGCCGCCGGTCAGTTCTGCGCCGGAATTGCAGCCCGCACGCCCGGCAAGGTGCTCTGGATTGTCACCCGTCAGGACGTATTCGCTCCCTCCCTGAAACAGGTGGGGCTGTCGGCACGGCGAACGATCTTTGTCGAAGCCTGTTCGGACGTCGATGTGCTGGCCTGTTTCGAGGAAGGGCTGCGACATGGCGGCCTCGGGGCCGTTGTGGCCGAGGTGGCGCGTCTGTCCATGACGGCCTCACGCCGCCTGCAACTGGCGGCCGAAACGTCTGGTTCGCTTGGCATCGCGATCCGCCGCTGGCGGCGGCAGACCGACGCGGCGGATTTCGGCCAGCCGACCGCCAGTGTGACCCGCTGGCGGGTCTCCGTCCTGCCGTCCGTGTCGTTGCCGGTTCCCGGTGTGGGAAGACCGCGCTGGTTGCTGGAACTGATCCGCGCCCGTGCGGGCGAATGTGCCGATTTTGAAGTGGAGGCCTGTGATGGCAAAGGGAGACTGGCACCGGGTCGTCTCTCTTTACCTGCCGCTCTGGCCGACGGATCGGATCAGGAAGCGGCTGGGCAAAGACGCGCCAGCGCCTGAGGTGCCGCTGGCGCTGGCCGGGCGAGAAGGACGGCGGCGGGTTGTGCTGTCTGTTGATCTGGCCGCCCGCAAGCTGGGGCTGCGCCCCGGCACACCGGTCGCCAGGGCTCAAGCACTCTATCCCGATCTGGTGCTGATGGATGCCGATCCTGATGGCGACCGTCTGGGACTGGAAAAGCTGGCGCTGTGGTTCCAGCACCGTATTGCGCCCATCGTGGCCGTCGATGCGCCGGATGGGCTGGTTCTGGACACGACCGGGGCAGATCACCTGCACGGTGGCGAGCTTCCCATGCTCAAGGACATGGTTCATCGCATGACGGGCGCCGGGTTTCGGGCAAAGGCCGTGGTGGCGGAGACGTGGGGTGCCGCGCACGCCATTGCCCGTTATGGCCGGGCACCGATTGCCGTTGTGCCCTCAGGCGAGACAGCTTCCGCACTGGCTGATCTCCCCGTTGAAGCACTCCGCCTGCCGGACACGATTGTCGACGGACTGGCCACTCTGGGTGTGTCGCGCATTGGCCCCCTGGCCGCCATGCCTCGTGCGCCGCTTGCGCTGCGGTTCGGTCCCGAGGTGACCCGTAGGCTGGATCAGGCCTTTGGACGCATCGGGGAGGCCATCGTGCCAGTCCGCCCTGTCGATCCGGTGGAGGTCAGCCGCAATTTCGCCGAGCCGATCGGAGCGGTCGAAACCATAGCCAAATACATCGGCAAGCTGGCGCCGCTGCTCTGCCAGGGACTGGACGAACGCGGACAAGGGGTGCGGCGTCTCGACCTGCTGCTGCATCGCGTGGACAGTC
Organism: Komagataeibacter xylinus; assembly: GCF_009834365.1. Lineage (NCBI taxonomy): Bacteria > Pseudomonadati > Pseudomonadota > Alphaproteobacteria > Acetobacterales > Acetobacteraceae > Komagataeibacter > Komagataeibacter xylinus. The sequence continues at coordinate 199,975 of NZ_CP041348.1, forward strand.
GCACCGAAGCGATCCGCGTGGCGACCGCCATGCCGGTGCGCGACGTGAAGCGCCTGACGCGGCTGCTGTGCGAGAAGATCGAGACCATCGATCCGGGGTTCGGCATCGAGCGCATGGTGCTGATCGCCTCACTGGCCGAACCGATGGACCGGCGGCAGACCGTCTCCTCCCTGATCGCCGAGGAAGAGGCCGATGTGTCCGATCTGGTCGACACACTGGCCAACCGTGTCGGCATGCAGGCGCTGTATCGCTTCGCGCCAGTAGAAAGCGATTTGCCCGAACGCTCCTTCTGCCGCGTGCCCGCGCTTGCCCCCGAGGAGACGAAGGAGTGGCCCGAGCACTGGCCTCGCCCTACCCGGCTGCTGGCACGACCGGAACCGGTGCAGGCCATGGCGGAACTCCCGGACCAGCCGCCGCTGTTCTTCATCTGGCGGGGTGTACGACGGAAGGTGAAATGCGCTGACGGGCCGGAGCGCGTGTTTGGCGAATGGTGGAAGAACGACGCGGAACTGACCATCGCCCGGGACTATTTCCGGGTGGAGGATACGAGCGGCGAGCGGTTCTGGCTTTACCGGGCGGGTGATGGTGAGCACGGCGAGACCGGCTCGCAGGGCTGGTTTCTGCACGGGATTTTCGGATGAACACCCCGGTACCGTGCTATGCCGAACTGCAGGTCACAACCTATTTCTCGTTCCTGCGTGGAGCCTCGTCGCCCATTGAGTTATTCGAGCAGGCAAAGGCCCTTGGCATCGAGGCACTGAGCATCTGTGACCGCAACTCTCTGGCCGGAATGGTGCAGGCATACGGAGCCGCGAAGGCTACCGGTGTCCGGCTGGTTGTCGGCTGTCGCATCGACCTGGCCGATTTCCCAGCAGTGCTGGTCTATCCGACCGACCGCGCGGCCTACGGTCGCCTGTGCCGGCTGCTCACCATAGGCAAGGCACGAGCCGGCAAAGGGAAATGCCATCTGCTCTGGGAGGATCTGGTCGCCTGGGGCGAGGGCCTGATCATCGTCATGGTCCCTGACACGGCAGACGATGCCTGCGCTTTGCATCTGCGCAAACTGAAAGACGCCTTTGCCGACCGGGCCTATATGGCGCTGACCCTGCTGCGCCGTCCCAATGACCAGATGCGGCTCTACGAACTGGCCAACCTGGCGCAGCAGGCGCATGTGCCAACCGTTGTAACCAATGACGTGCTGTTCCATACCCATGACCGGCGCATCCTGCAGGACGTCGTCACCTGCATCCGGCATAACACGACCATCGACGAGGCCGGGTTCGTCCGCGAACGTCATGCGGACCGCTATCTCAAACCCCCGCAGGAAATGGCCCGGCTGTTCAGCCGTTATCCGGAAGCGGTGGCTCGCACCGTGCAGATCGTCGAGCGCTGTCACTTCTCTCTGGATGATCTGGCCTACCAGTATCCCGATGAAGTGTCCGTTCCCGGCCAGACGCCCCAGCAGGCATTGGAAGCGCTGACATGGGAGGCCGCAGCCCGCACCTATCCTGAAGGTATCCCGGACGAGGTTCGCAAAAGCCTGAACCATGAACTCGGCCTGATCGGGCGCATGGCCTACGCACCGTATTTCCTGACGGTGAACAGCATCGTCCGCTATGCCCGCAGCCAGGACATTCTCTGTCAGGGACGTGGATCGGCGGCCAATTCTGCCGTCTGTTACGTGCTCGGCATCACGGCCATTGATCCCGCGCGCAACTCCCTGCTGTTCGAGCGCTTCGTCTCCGAAGAGCGGGGCGAGCCGCCGGACATCGATGTCGATTTCGAGCATGCGCGACGTGAACAGGTCATCCAGTGGGTCTATGAGCATTACGGACGTGATCGGGCAGCACTGACGGCCGTGGTCATCCGCTATCGCGCCAAGGGAGCCTTGCGCGATGTCGGGAAGGTCATGGGGCTACCGGAAGACCTGATCCGCACACTCTCGGGCCAGATTCATGGTTGGGGCCGCACGCTGGACGATGACGCCCTGACTGACAGCGGTATTGATCTGTCCGATCGGCGCATCCGCCTGACTCTGGATCTCGCGCGGTGCCTGATCGGGACGCCCCGCCATCTGTCGCAACATCCCGGCGGCTTTGTGCTGACGCATGACCGGCTGGATGAACTGGTGCCGATCGAACCCGCTTCGATGGAGGCCCGCCAGATTATCGAGTGGGACAAGGATGATATCGACGTCCTGAAATTCATGAAGGTCGATATCCTGGCGCTTGGCATGCTGACCTGCATGAAAAAGGGGCTGGATCTGCTGGCGGAGCACAAGGGCCAGCATTTCACCCTCCAGACCCTCCCTGCCGAAGATCCCCGCACCTACGCCATGATCCGCAAGGCGGACACTATCGGCGTGTTCCAGATCGAGAGCCGGGCACAGATGTCCATGCTGCCACGGCTCAAACCGCGTGTGTTTTACGATCTCGTCATCGAGGTCGCGATTGTTCGACCTGGTCCCATACAGGGAGACATGGTCCACCCCTATCTCCGAAGGCGCGAAGGGATCGAGCCGGAAGACTATCCCACCCCGGAACTGGAAAAGGTTCTGAAAAAGACGCTTGGCATCCCGCTGTTTCAGGAACAGGCGATGCAGGTCGCCATGATCTGCGCCGGGTTTACAGCCGCCGAGGCCGATCAGTTGCGGCGGGCCATGGCGACGTTCAAGAACACTGGTACCGTCTCTCAGTTTCAGACACGCCTGATCAATGGCATGCGCGCCAACGGGTATGATGAGGAATTCGCTGAACGGATCTACCTGCAACTGGAGGGCTTCGGGTCTTACGGATTTCCTGAGAGCCATGCGGCCAGTTTCGCCATTCTGGCCTATTCGTCATCGTGGATGAAATGCACCCATCCGGACGTGTTTCTGGCCTCGCTTCTGAATTCCCAGCCTATGGGGTTCTATGCCCCGGCGCAACTTGTCCGCGATGCGCGGGAACATGGCGTGGAAATCCGGCCCGTTTGCGTCAATGCCTCGCGCTGGGACAGCACGCTGGAAGGACCGGAAAGCCCCAACGGGATGTTCGCCGTGCGACTGGGCATGAGCCTGGTGAAGGGACTGGCCAATGATGATGCGGCCCGGATTGTTGCCGCACGAGACTCCCGTCCCTTTACATCCATTGATGATCTGTGGCGTCGGGCGGGTGTGAAGGCGGCAGCCCTGACCCATCTGGCCGAGGCCGATGCGTTCCGGCCCTCGCTTGGGCTGGCCAGGCGCGAGGCGCTCTGGGCGATCAGGGTCCTGCGCGATGAACCGTTGCCGCTGTTCGCGGCAGCCCAGATCACGCGGGAAGCTGAAGAACCGGATGTATTGCTCCAGCCCATGCGCGATGGGGCCGAGGTGGTGCGGGATTACAACCGACTTGGCCTGACCCTTCGGGATCATCCGTTGACTTTTCTGCGTGAGGATCTTCAGGAAAGGGACATCATGTCCTGTCGGCAGGCACTGGCAGCGAAGGATGGGAAGCGTCTCACCGTGGCAGGGCTGGTGCTGGTCCGGCAGCGACCGGGCTCCGCCGAAGGCGTGGTGTTCATGACGCTGGAGGACGAAACGGCCAATATGAACGTCATCATCTGGCCAGACATGTTCGATGCGAACCGGCGCGTGGTACTGGGCGGGCAGATGCTGGCGGTAATGGGCATGCTGCAAAAGGAAGGTGAGGTCGTGCATCTGGTGGCGAAGGAGATCACCAACCTGTCTGGATTGCTGGCCGATGTCGGGAACCGGTCCCTGCATGAGGTCGGCAGGGCACAACAGGAAGCCAGATCTGAACGGATCACGGTGAAATCAAGAAACTTCCACTAGCCCCTGCGCTTACGTGATAATTCTGCTGGTCAACGATGTCGTCTTTCGCCCTCAAAGCAGAAAAATTCAGCAGAGCTTGCCTGATTTGTTTTTTTTGGTGACCGCTCAAAGTACAGTCACGTCGAAGGTTGTCGAGTTTCGCGGTTGTTTTCTGAGTGGTTGATGAAGCGCGTCGTGAGTAGCAGAACGCCATGAAATAACGCGAGCACTCCAAATGCTTCGGCAAAAGCCTCTGATGGGATATGAGACGGACCGGTTGTCGCGAGCCGCCATCCAAGGAATGTGGCGCACACCGTGGTCAACGTCGGCCCCCCGATCCTTTGCATGATGTTCAGCGCAGTCGTTGCCATGGGAATATCGTCCCGAGCGATCGACGCATACCCCGCGCTCATCGCCGGAATGCCCACGGCTCCTCCGCCACCACCGCGCAGAAGCAGGGCGACGCTGAGCAGGGCGGCATTCAGACCGTTATAGGCGAGCACAGCCAGAATCAGTGTTCCAACCAGCGAAAGCAGCGCGCCGCAACCGGTCAGATCGCGCGCGTCAAACCGGTCACTCAGACGACCAATGAGCGGATAGACGCACATCATTCCCAGGCCCAGCGGCGCCATGAGCAGGCCCGTCCGCTCGGGCGAGACACCGCAGGCGTGGATCAGCCATACGGGTAGAAGCATCTGACCAGCGAACGACACCCCGTTCGTCAGAAACATGATGATCGCCGACACCGAAAAGGCGGGCGCACGCAACAGGCGCAGGTCGATCAGCGCATCGTCGCCCTTGCGTCGCGCGGATCGGATATACAGGACGAACAGCACAAGGGATGCGCTCAGGGTCGCCTGCCCGTAAGGTCGGGCGATGTGATCCATGCCGTAGAGAAACAACACCAGGGCAGGCCCGAGCAGCCCGAGCCCTGTCAGATCGAGCGGACGGGCACGCGCGCCCTCTCTGTCGTCCGGGAGAAACAGGACGGCGAGGACAAAGGCCGCCAGCCCGACCGGCACATTGAGAAGAAAGATCCAGCGCCACGACGCGACGGAGAGGATGGCTCCCGCGACAACGGGTCCGAGAAGCGGCGCGAGCAGAACGGGTGCCGTCATCGCACTCGCAACCCTCGGCATCTGTCGGCCCGCCACACGGGCGACCGTCATCTGCGCCATGGGAGCAAGCAGGCCGCCAGCCATGCCTTGCAGCAGGCGGAACGCGATCAGGGACGGTGCCGACCATGCCAGCGCGCAGAAGCCTGATGTCAGCGTGAAAGCACCGAAGCACCATAAATAGACCGCTCGCCCCCCGAGGCGGCTTACGAGCCATCCGTTCAGCGGCAACGTCAGGGCGAGCGCCAGCAGATAACCGCTGACCACCCATTGAACGCTTGAAAACGGCGCGTGCAGGGTCCTAACGAGATCGGGGAGCGACACGTTGACGATCGTGGCGTCCAGTTGCGCCATGAAAGACCCGATCGCCGCGACGCTCACGATTTTCCAGGTTCCGGGAGGCAGTTGATCCGAGCCTTGGGCTGGCAACGACGTTCCGGCGTTCATGAATGATCTCGCCGGGAACCGCGAGACGCGCAGATGTCCGCCATTCGCTCACGCATCCAAGGCAATCGCCTCGCTGGTCGTCACGCGGCCAAGACGAGGAAAAATCTCCTCGCAGGCAAAGCGCTGCATCTCTTCGGTGAATGTGGACATAACATCCTCGGCGAGCACGACGTTGTATCCATGCTCATGAGCCCCCCTGGCGGTGGACTCCACGCCCAGATTGGTCGCGATTCCGCCCAGGACGATGGTGGTGATGCCGCGCCGCCGCAACTGAAGGTCGAGATCCGTGCCGTAGAAGGCACCCCATTGCCGTTTCGTGATACGCAGATCATTCGGTCCGGCGAGCCCGTCAACCAGTTCGGTCCAGTCGGGAGCAAAGCCTCCGGGCGGCGAAAAGGAGCGATCGACGACCGCATGCACCGCGTCCGCGAAATCGGGCGCGAACGCGACATTCACCAGAATGACGGGAGCACCGGCGGCCCGGAAACGCGCCGCGAGTTCTTTCGATCGTTCGACGATCGTGGCCCCCGGTATCGGGGCCAAAGGCAGTCCCGTGATTCCCTTCTGGAGATCGATCAGGACGAGGGCCGTCCGGGTGGGCGGAAGTGAAATCATGGCGTGAGCTTCCCTGTTGACGTTCGCGCGACCGTCCCGAAGCGTTGTCCAGACCACACGGAACCGCTAGAAGTTGAGCAGATACTCAAACAGGAGCATTATTTGAGGATGGACTCAAATACGTCAAGAGCAAAACGGACATCTCTTCAGCCGCTACGCTCGGCCGGACGCCAGCGCGTCGAGGAACTGCTCGCGGCTGCGTCCGACCTTATGGCGGAACGCGGTTACGAGGCGACGACCATGGCGGAGATCGCCGCGCGCGCCGGGGCGAAGATCGGCTCGCTCTATCGCTTCTTTCCGAACAAGGAGGCTGTGGCGGACGCTCTGGTGCAGCGGCATATCGCCATTCTGGAAGACGAATACGCAGCACTTGCCAAACGTGCGGCCACGCTTTCGCCGGAAGCGTTGGCGGATATCCTGATCGAACTGCTTGTCACGCTTCATCCGCGTGTGAAATCGCTGTCCGCCCTGATGGAGGCGCGGACTGACAAGATGGAGATCCGCGACCGCGCGCGAGGTCATGCCGTGGCCGGAATTGCGGCGGCGCTGCGCGTGTGTGCGCCGGGACTGGATGAGGCGCTGGCGAAAGACATCGCGGCGGTCGTTCTGAACACCATGAAAGTCTTGCGCGGCATGCTCGCGAACGACGCGCCCACGACGTCGGGCGCGCCCGATGAGTTGCGGCGGATGAACCGACTTTATCTTTCCGACAGGCTGGCGCCGTTCCGGCGCGGTGCAGACAGCGCAACGGATGGAAAGACACGCTAAATGCGAACCGGAGACGAAGCCACACTTTCCCGGTGTGATGCGTCCTTCGACTGACGGCGCGAGAGATCGGCCGCACTTGCGAAGTGCGAGATGCGCAGCGGCGGCTTCCGCCTACATCCCGGTCATACAGGCGGTTGGGAGAGTTTCCCGAAAGCCGACATGAATCCATCCGACGCTCTGCCGGCAAAGGCGGATAGCGGATTTGCGCATGCATTCTACCCAGTCGAGGCTCGAATCTCACTAGGCGGGCCGGAACCAGATGAGAACTACGTCTACGCCATAGCCCTCTAAAGCCCCCTTTTGGGACTGAGTCGCCATCCATGGTGCCGTTACCTAACGGCTGTTTATGCCATAATCTGCCGATGGTCTGTTGACGTTGGATCAGCGGGACGAACGTTCAGTTTCAGGTTAGCGATCTGCACCCTACGTGTTTAGTCCCGGGATTTGATGGATTGGGTTGATGATGAATCGATCTGGTTCTGAAGTCCATATTTTGCAGATGTATTCATAGGGTGTGAGGCCTTTGAGTGTCTTGAGCCTTCGCCCGAAATTATACGCGGCGATGAAGTCATTGAGGTGCGTCCTCAACTGCTCATGGCTGTCGTAATGGAAGCGTTTGACCGTTGCTTCCTTGATCGTCCGGTTCATTCGCTCGACCTGACCATTGGTCCAGGGGTGATTGGGTTTTGTCAGGCGATGCTCGATCCCGTTAGCCTCGCAGATCATGTCGAAACGCATGGAACGTGACCATGCCGAGCCCCGGTTGCGGGGCTGTTCGGCGAACTGGATGCCGTTGTCCGTCAGGATAGTATGAACCTGATAAGGGACGATGCGCAGAAGATATTCGAGAAATTCCCAGGCTGTCCGTCTGTTGGCTTTGTCCACAAGCTGCGTTACCGCAAACTTGCTTGTGCGATCTATACCGACGAAAAGGTAAAGCTTTCCTTCGGCAGTCTGGACTTCGGCAATATCGAGGTGAAAGAACCCGATCGGATAGCGCTTGAAGTGCTGCCGTTTTGGCTTGTCTCCTTCGACATCAGGCAGGCGTGAAATCCCGTGACGCTGAAGACAGCGATGCAGGGCCGAGCGTGTCAGATGTGGAATGGTGGCCTGCAATGCATAAAGGCAATCATCCAGCGGCAGTAAGCTATGCCGACGGAAGGCCACGATCATCGCTTCGTCAGTCTCGGACAGAACCGTTGAGCGCGGCGCTTTGGGACCTGTCTTCTGATCCTCGACAGTCTGACGCTTCCGCCATTTCGCCACCGTTTTCGGGTTGATCCCGAACTCCTCGCTCAGCGCCGCGAGCGAAGCCTGCGATCGCTGTATTGCTGCTCGCACGGCGTGCGTGGTCGTGGCGCTCCCATGACGTATCTGTCCCATAATGCTTCCTTCCACTCGCGTGAAAATATCACACCATCAAACCCCGGGACTAAACATCTAGGCTAGCCGAGACGGATGGATTTGCAACAGACAGGTTCCAGCGCAAGCCGGGATATGGTGCCGTTAACCGTGTCTTCACCACCGCCAGAGGGCGAAGCGAGCAGATCGTCAGAAGAGAAGCTTCCTGAGATTGGCGTAGATCAGGGCCTTAGTCTCGGTTTCGTCCAATCCTAGCAAAGCGGCCAGTGGAGCGAGTGCCCGCCCCGCATCTGTAGGCTCAGCCGCACGATCCCCTACCTTAGTAAACGGACCGTCCGTTTCGGTCAGGAGACATTCACGCGGCAGGGATCGCAGAAATGCCGTTTTACCTTCCTTGGCGAGCATCTGTTCGTTGATCGAGAAATAGCACCCGAGATCGGCCGCACGGCGTGCTTCCGCTGCCGAGCCCGTGAACCAGTGTAGCACCACCTTCCCGCGATCGGACGGCATGTGAGCCTCGACCATATCGAGGACGATCTTCGCCGACCGTACGCTATGGACCGACAGGATCTTGTTACCGGCTTCGGCACAAGCTTCCAGTACGTGGGCGAAGACCTTCTTTTGCACGTCGAACGAGCTATAGTACCGAGGTCCCGCATCGAGGCCGACTTCGCCGACATAGCGCGTCTCGGGCAGCAACCTCTCCCATAAGCCTATCTCGGCTGCCCTTTCGCCCACAAGCTGAGGATGGAGGCCGAGGCCCGCGCGCACATATTTCGTCGCTCCCGTCACTTCCGCGTTCCGCCGCCACGCCTTAGGCGTCGTCGTCACCGTGAGGGTGAAGACGCCTGCGCGTTCGCAACGCTCGACCGCGCGCTCGAAATCTGGATACAGGTCGAGGTGACAATGGAAATCTACGAGATTGCTCATCCCCGCCCTCTACCTCGGACGCGTGCGAACGCCATCCAGCAATCGCCCGACTTCCTCCAGACCACGCGCGTAGACCCCTGCCATGCGGCCTTGGTCATCCAGATCATGGTCGTAGAGGGGGCCGGGTTTATGGATGAGGATCTTCGCCAGGTCGGGTCGGTCGCGGAGCCGCGCGATCGCCAACTGAAACGAGCGGACCTGTACGCCTTCTGCTTCCGCGCTGTTCAGCGGGCGCTGGCGCAGGTCCTCGAGGAAGTACCTCGTCGGATCGCCGTCCGGCATCGATGCCCGCCGGATGAGGCACGGAACGCAGTATCCGCAATGTCCTTGAGCATAGCCCGCCCACCGCAGTTTCGCGGGGGACGAACAGGAGATCGATTTGTCGGCGATCGTCATGAGGAACGGCTTGTCCGCGCAAGCGTCGACCATCTCGCCCTTGGTCATCGCCCAATAAGGGTTTGACAGTGACCCATCGATGCCGAGCGCGGCGATGATCTCGCGCCAGCGCGCCATATAGAATGGGTGTGTCGTTCGGGTACTAAGTGCCCCGAGACGTAGCGGATCGAGCGGTACGTTAAGCGCGATAAGGCCATTTTCGGGCACTTTGAGGTCGAATGGCCGACGCAGCGCCGTTCCGGCCGCAACACCGAAGGCGAAGAACAGAAACGATCGCGCCCTAGTCGACGTCTCCGATCCGACGCCTTCTGCCAAGTCATGCGCGAAGACCATCGGCAGCCTCACCCATTCGAAACGACGCTGCGGGAATTTCGCCTTGAGCGCCGCGTGGCAAAGATACTGCGCTTTGCTCCCCGCACCTTCGCCAGCATGGCTCACCAGCAGGGGCCGCTCATCGGCCGCGAGGCTATCGATGGCGCCGATCAAGCTATCGAGGCCGCCCGAGAAGAGGTTCACACCCCCGAGATCCGTATTGAGCAGCGGCGCGTCGCCACCGAGCCTTCCCTTGCCCACTGGCCGGGTGCGGAACTCAATCTCCCATCGGTCGCCGCTCAGGAAGCCTAATGCGCGGTCGATCACCGGTCGTGCCCTTTCCCACGCGGCGACGTCACTGACTGGCAACGAGATGCGTATCTCGCGGGTCCAGCCGTCCTGGGCTTCGGTCGCGCGAGCGATCCGCGTATCCGCCGCGTAGACGAGGGCGCCAAGCGCCAGCAGGTCGATGCCGATCTCATTGGGGACCAGATCGAACTTGCGCAGCTCATTGAGCGCCGTCTGTACCCCATAGGCCATCCCGCCTGCGTTCAGGAGCTGGACGTCGGATCGGACTTCGTCGATCCGCGTCAAGACAGTAGGGTCGTCCGTGGGTCCCAATTTGCCGACGAGGAGATGACGCTTCATCGTGCCGCCTCCGCATCGCCCATCGCTTGGAGGATCTGGAAGGCATCCTCGTAGACCGATGTCACGAAACCGTTGATCTGGTCGGGTGAAAGCGTCTGGATGTTACTACCGGAACGCGCCACTGCGTCGGTTACGCCGCGCTGGATGAAATCGTGCAGCATATCCTCGACCTTCTGGGCTGCCGCCGGGTTCGCGGGCAAGGCCACCGCCTTGGTCCCGATGTCATTGCAGATGCGGGCTTCGATCGTGTGCGCCACATAAAGCTCAAAGACCGTTGTCATCTGCTCGGAGGTCAAACCATCGATGTCAGTGATGCCGGCTTCGGCTAGGTCGGCGATCGTCTCTATGAAAGCGTTGCGCGCGATGCCTTGATCTATCGACCCATCTTCCGGACAGACATAGTCCGCCAGCCCCGCGAACACTTCCTCGATAGGACGTCCGGCGAGCGCGGTGAGATTAAGCTCCCGCAAGGTCTCTGCGATCCCGTTGGCCTGCACCGATTGCAGCATCCGGACCACGTTGCCGCCGGACGCGCGAGCGGTGCCCATCCGCTGCGCTGCGCGGCGCGGGCTCCCCATGGACGAGCGCACATAACCTGATACCGCCCGGCCCAGACTGCGCCGATCGGTGCCGCCAGAACGCGCAAACGTCGTGAAATTGGCGCGCGGGGCCGTGAAGCGACCTGCTGCACCCGGTGGCGGGAGTGGCGGCGCGGCGGGCGCAGGTTCGCCATCACCGCTGTTGCCATCGGCACCATCCTGCCCATCGCCTGCGTCATCACCGGCCCCACCGTCCCGGTCGCTGTCGTCGACGAAGGTGGGCACCAGCGGGCGATCGTTATTGGGGCCGTCGAAGGTCGAGGACGTGCCCATCAGCCCTTCGCCCTCGTCCGCAGAGCGGCGGTCGCGCTCGCGGCCAGCGCCGGATTGTCGGTAGCCTTGCTCCATCGCTCCAGCAGAGTCTGGAAGCGCCGTCTTTCGGCGTCTTCGGTGATCACCTCCGACCAACCCGCGACGATCCAGGGACCGCTTGAGGCGGGCAGCGTTCCGAGCATGTCCAAGAGAGCCGACTGAAGGTGCGGTTGCGTACGCACGAGGATCGTCGCGCCGTCGATGCCGGCGGGTGGCCGCGAGAAATCACCCGCACCTAGGATTCGCCGACGCACATAATCGAAGACGAGCGAGGCTTCGGGCTTTGCGAGCGCCCGCAGTTCCGCATCCATTCCCGAGACGGCCATGCGACGGCCCATCAGCCGTTCGACGACCGCCGCCAGCGGGCCGAGGGCGGAGGCTGCTGCGAGATAGTCCTTCCGGTCCTTGGTGACGAACAGATACGGACGCAAATCAACATTGCTCAAGGGCGGCTGAAGCTTCGCCCACGCCTTGATGACGTCCGACGCCTGCCATTGTGTCAGGACCGGATTTTCGACCGTCGCAGGCTCGGGGGCGGCGACAGCCTTGGGGGGCACGACTTTCTTCCCTTCCCCGCCTGCCACAAGTGGTGCAGGGGCCCGAGCCGTTTCGGGTTTGGAACCTTCCTCGAGGACAGCGAGGTCTTTGCAACGACCATCGGGATCGTTCGCCGACGCGAGGCCGATCTCGTCGAACAACGTGGGGATGAACCGTTCCGCTAGCATGAGCTTGGCCAGCACCGGCAATTTGACCGCAGCCCCGAAGCCTCGCGCGTCCGCCGTCCGCTCGCGGAGCAGCAAGCTGTTGAGGAATCGCTTGATCTGCCGCGGATTGCCGGACGTCCCACTAGCCAGCAGCGGCACGATCTGTTCGGTCAGCACGAGATCGTCCGCAACATCCTTCGCGCGCGCACCGAGCGCAGCTTGGACCGCGGCACCATCGAACCCCGTCGGATCCCATGGGCGCTTCAGCGCCTCGCGCGCCACCGCCACCAACGCCTTGAATTGCGCGTCTTCGTCACCGAGCCGTGCGCCCACGAGGAGCAAGGTCACATAGATATGCGTCTCAACCCCGCCGAGCGCCGGGATGCGAAACGGGATCTGGATGAGCTTCTCGAGATAATTGCGCGCATAATCACGCGGACCGGTGGTATCCGGTAAGTCGGGGAAGTGCTTACGCACCGAATATTCGATCATCGCCTCGTCCGCCGCGATGACGAAGGCGGTGCGGTCCATCATCACGAACAAGCGCATCGCTTCAAGCGTCTCGATCGCCGGCTCGGGCAGGCAGCGGTCGAGATCGTCGATCAGGACGACCAACTGCTTCAGTCCAGCGCGATTTAGCAGTTCATCGAATGCCTTACGGAATTCCTCGACTTCCTGCGGGACCCGCCGACTTTCCTTCTCCTTCAATAACCCTTCGGCACCTTCTATGACCTTGTTTATCTGCTCCTTGTCGGCATACTTGGCCGGGTCCGCGAAGAAGCCTTTCACCATGCCGACGACCGCGCCGACATGATCGGGACTGGGCAAACCCGACATCGCGGTGAACGCGAGCCCACCGCCCATCCGCGCTACCTTGAGCCAGTCAATGCGCTTGACGACATCCTTGACGGCATCGGCTGCCTTCGTCGTCAGCGACCTCTTCTCGATCAGCTGCGTGACCACGCCTTCAATCAGCGCGATCTTCGCATCCTCTAATCCCTGGAACCGCCATGCGTTGAACTTAATGCACAGCGTCTCATCATGATCGGCGAACGACGCTTCGATCATCTCCAGCACGCTTGATTTGCCCGCTCCCCAGTCACCGTGGACACCAACGGTGACGGCGCGCTCGGGATCTTCGGTAATGAGGCCGACAATAGTCTTGGCGATCGCATCGTTGTTCAGCAGATCGAAAGTGGTCTCGTTGTCCGCAAGCAGCATTTATTCCCCCGAGAGAGACGGTTTGGGCCAGCCGTCTCCGAAAGCTATCCTGCATCTTGCGATGACTAGATCAAGGGGTGTCGGTATTAAAGCCAAGAGGAACCAGGCAACTGCCTGATGAAAATTGGCCGTGCGAAGGACATGCACCGAAGGCAAAAGGCCGCTTCCGCCCTCATCCCGGACATGCCAGGCAGTTGGGAGAGTTGCCCAAAAGCCGACATGACTATTGCATATCTCTATCGCCACTTTGGGCGGAAAAAGTCCTAATTGTAGGCGCCTGAACAGCAGGCTTATTCCGATAATAAACTATGAATGATATCTATATTTTTATGAATTAAAATCATTTTTGTTCACGGTTTTATTCGGGCATAAAGCGATCACGATAACGATTGCAGCCTGTGAACGTCAGAAACCAAAACGAGAGACTTCCTGTCTACCGTTTGGTCTGGTTCTGGTTTTTTCGGGAAAAGAGAAGTAGAACCACAATGATTCAGGATTCAACATTCAGTATTCATCGACTTCGCTTCGATGAGACCTATCATCCATCTGACCGGACGCGTCTCACGACCAATTTTGCCAATCTGGCGAGAGGGGAAAGCCGTCAGGAAAATCTACGTAATGTCATCAGAATGATTGACAATCGTTTCAATGAACTGGCGCATTGGGATAACCCCACGAGAGACCGTTATTCCATTGAACTGGAAATTGTCTCTGTAGAGATGGATCTCGCTTTTGCTGGAAAAAATGACAGTTTTCCTCTGATTGAAGTATTGTACACAACGATTGTCGATAAAAAGGAAAATAGGCGTATAGAAGGTCTCGCAGGGAACAGCTTTTCCTCATATGTGAGAGATTATGATTTCAGCGTGCTGCTGCCGAAATATAATAAAGACAAGACAGAATTCAGCGTTCCTCACAATTACGGAGATCTGCATGGCAATCTCTTTAAAAGTGTTATAAATTCCGCCGCATATAAAAAGAACTTCAAAAAACGTCCTTTGATATGCCTCAGTGTTTCTACCAACCGGACCTATCATCGGACAGAAAATCAGCACCCTATTCTGGGTGTTGAATACCAGCAGCGTGAATTCTCACTCACGGACGAATATTTTGCAAAAATGGGGATGAAGGTTCGCTATTTCATGCCCTCCAACAGTGCAGCTCCGCTGGCGTTCTATTTTTTCGGTGATCTGCTGTCTGATTACTCCACGCTTGAACTTATCAGCACCATCAGCACGATGGAGTCCTTTCAGAAGGTTTACCGCCCTGAAATCTACAACGCCAATGCCTCGGCAGCCGATTGTTACAAGCCCAGTCTGAAGCACCAGGATTATTCAAATACCCTCATTATCTATGACCGGGAGGAACGCACTCAGCTGGCAACGGCACAGGGGAAGTATACGGAAGAGAATTTCAGCGAACCTTACTACGATGTTCTTGAGCAGTGGTCTGCCAGCTACGCCGCCTGATCAATCAGAAATGCAGGATCAATTCTTATGAAAACGCTACTCCCGACCTCCACAGCCGGCAGCCTGCCCAAGCCGTCCTGGCTCGCCAAACCGGAGACCCTCTGGTCTCCCTGGAAATTGCACGGCGAGGAACTGATCGAAGGTAAACAGGATGCGTTGCGCCTGACGTTGGACGATCAGGACCGGGCCGGTATTGATATCGTCAGCGATGGCGAACAGACGCGTCAGCATTTCGTCACAACATTTATCGAGCATCTCAGCGGCGTCGACTTTGAGAACCGTCAGACGGTTAAAATTCGCAACCGTTACGATGCCAGTGTGCCATCAGTTGTCGGTGCTGTGGCACGCGAGAAGCCTGTCTTTGTCGAGGATGCGAAGTTTTTACGCGCACTGACGAAGAAACCGATCAAATGGGCTCTCCCCGGCCCGATGACCATGATCGACACGCTCTATGACGGCCACTACAAAAGCCGCGAAAAGCTGGCGTGGGAATTTGCCAGGATCCTCAATCAGGAAGCGAGAGAGCTGGAAGCGGCTGGCGTCGATATCATCCAGTTTGATGAGCCTGCCTTCAATGTGTTCTTCGATGAGGTGAATGACTGGGGCATCGCCACATTGGAAAAGGCCATTGAAGGCCTTAAATGCGAAACCGCCGTCCATATCTGCTATGGCTATGGTATCAAAGCCAATATCGACTGGAAAAACGCGCTGGGGGAAGAGTGGCGTCAGTATGAGGAAATCTTTCCCAAGATTCAAAAATCCAATATCGATCTTGTCTCTCTGGAATGTCAGAATTCCCGTGTTCCGATGGATCTGATCGAACTCATTCGCGGGAAAAAAGTGATGGTCGGCGCCATTGACGTTGCCACAAAAACCATTGAGACACCCGAAAAAGTCGCTGATATCTTGCGAAAAGCGCTTCAGTTTGTCGATGCCGACAAGCTTTATCCCTGCACGAACTGCGGCATGGCGCCTTTGCCGCGTGACGTGGCACGAGGCAAGCTCAATGCTCTGGGGGCAGGTGCGGAAATCGTTCGTAAAGAACTCTCGACCTGACAGACTGCCGTAGGTGGATTCCAAAAGAGGGAGAGAAGTAGAGACGACCATGTCGATACGCTCTCCCTTGGGCAAGCAGGATACGATTCAGCTTCTCCATGACGTCAGGGTTTCGGGGGAGATCAACAGTCTTGCAACATCGTCCGCACTGTAAAACGTCAGCGAAAAGCGTCCTGAAGCCTGGCAGGGGTGAGGGGGCGTGTGCCGATGTCTTGCATCGTTATGATCAGCCGTTCGACATCTCTTGCCGTATCGGCCATGGGGCGGGAAGCGCCGAGCACATGGCTGAACCGGCGCAAACGCTTGCGGCACTCTCCCCGTCGACAGCCGACGATTTTGTGAGTTTCCGAGAGGAAATCGACAAAACGGGATATCTGTTCTCCTTTGGACAGCACCGGGCGATCAGGCATTTGAAGATAGCGCATGATGTCTGCGGCAAGGGTCTGTGGCATGGTGCGCGTCAAAGCCTGAGCCGCATTTCATCCGGCTCAACGAAACCAGGGCACCACGCAACACGGGCATCCGAACGGGCTTTCGTCATCAGGATCGTCGCAGGCCAGAGATGGACCGGCCCGATGACGAGCCTGGTGGTTCAGCCTCGGCACAATCGTCGTAGTGTCGGAAAACGCCTCGTCGTCCTGCGGCGTGTTATGAGGCGTCATCGTTCGTTCCATAATACAGCTTGCCAAGTTCGATCGCCGGGCGGCCCTGGCTGCGACGATGGGCGTTGGTATCCCGCAGCGAATAGGCGCAACCGCAATATTCCTGCTGGTAGAAGCGCTCCTGCTTGCTGATCTCGATCATCCGGGCGGAGCCTCCCCCTTTGCGCCAGTTGAAATCCCAGTAGGACAGCCCGTCATAGGGAGATACGGCGCGTTGCCCGCACTCGTTGATCTGCGCCATGTTCTTCCATCGTGAAATACCGAGCGAACTCGTCATGACCGGGAAATCATGCTCATGGGCGTAGAGTGCGGTCCGCTCGAAGCGCATGTCGAAGCACATGGTGCATCGTACGCCACGTTCCGGCTCCCATTCCATGCCTTTCGCCCGGGCGAACCAGTTATCCTTGTCGTAATCAGCGTCGATAAAAGGAACATCATGTTTTTCGGCAAACCGGATGTTTTCGTCCTTGCGGAGGAGATACTCCCGCTCGGGGTGGATGTTCGGGTTGTAGAAGAAGATCGTGTAGTCGATGCCCGATGCCGTCATCGCCTCCATCACCTCACCCGAACATGGTGCGCAGCATGAATGGAGAAGCACCTTCCTCTGTCCGCCCGGCGGTGTCAGAATTTGTCTCGGCTTCTCGTTCATCACTTGTCTCTTCCTGTTCCGGATAGTCTGCCACATGATCCAATATGGAACGGCCGATCTCCTGCAGTCCGAGGATATGGGCGATTGCATAAGTCGGGTCCGCACGATTCAACGTGGAGATATGAAATTCGTTGATACCGTTGGCCTGCAAGGTTCGGATCTGCTCCACCGCCACAATACTGGCGACGATGCGCCGGAGTTCCGGGTTTTCGTCGGTGTCTTCAAACAGACGCCTGAGCCAGGCTGGCACCGCGACCCCACAAAGCGCCGAGAAGCGTGCCACCTGCTCGTAATTCGAGACCGGCATGATGCCCGGAATGATGGGCGCGTTGATACCAGCGGACTGACACCGGTCAAGGAAGCGCAGGCAGGTCGAAGCGTCAAAGAAATATTGCGTGATGGCGCGTGTGGCCCCCGCATCAAGCTTACTTTTGAGATTGTCGAGATCGGCTTCAGGGCTAAGGGCTGCCGGATGCGTTTCCGGGTAGGCAGCGACGGAGATGTCAAAATCGGCGATACGACGTAACCCCGCGACGAGATCGCGGGCATAGGCATAACCACCCGGATGCGGAGTGTAGTCCGCTGTTCCCGCTGGTGGATCGCCGCGCAGTGCCACGATGTGCCTGATCCCTGCTTCCCAATAGCTGCGGGCGATAGCGTCGACTTCTTCCCGTGTCGCACCGACACATGTCAGATGGGCAGCCGGTACGAGGTCAGTCTCACGTCTGAGGCGCAACACCGTCGCATAAGTGCTGGCCTGAGTGCTTCCGCCCGCACCATAGGTCACGGACGCGAAGCACGGCGAGAGCGGTGCAAGGCGCCGGATGCATTGCCATAACCGCTGCTCCATAGGTTCTGTTCTTGGCGGGACGAATTCAAAGGAAAGCGCAGGTGGCGGCATGTCGCAGCTGCACGACAGCAGGTTGCCGATCCGTTCCTCCGAGACCAATCCGTTCAATCTGTCTGTCATGTCAGTTGCAGGGAAACACAATCTCCGGCTCGTTCCCTGCATGTCTCATGCTGGCGATCGAATTTGTATTCAGATTCAGAGCACAAGAGGCCACGATTATCGGTCGGGATCATAGAAAGCTATCCGAAAGAATCCTGTAAACCATCACGATAAAAGTTTATGTAAGTGAACTGAAATGATATGTTTTTATAATTATATGAATTTCGTGCATTCGAGAGGTAAGTCATGAGTGTTCTGGAGCGCAGTCATCTGACAATTATTCGGGAAGTCGCGCGAGAAGGCTCATTGACGGCCGCAGGAATGCGTCTGAACCTGACCCAGCCGGCGCTCAGCCATGCCATCCGCAAGATTGAACAGCAGCTTGGCGTCAAGATATGGCGCCGTGAGGGACGTTCCCTTGTGCTCAACCAGGCAGGCGAATGGCTGCTTTCTCTGGCGAACCGTCTGCTTCCTCAATTTGAGCTCGCGGAAAGCCGCCTTGAGCAGTTCGCAAATGGCGGGCGTGGCACACTCCGCATCGGCATGGAGTGTCATCCCTGCTATCAGTGGCTTCTGAAGGTGGTCTCCCCTTATTTGGAGAGGTGGCCCAAAGTTGATGTGGATGTGCGGCAGAAGTTCCAGTTTGGCGGTATTGGTGCGTTGTTCAGCAATGAAATCGATATCGTGGTCACGCCTGATCCGCTTTACAAACCTGGCCTGAAATTCACGCCGGTATTCGATTATGAACTTGTTCTGGCCGTTGGCCCTGGACATCCTCTGCGGAATGAGAAGTTTGTCTTGCCGGAGCAACTTGCGGGCGAAACATTGATCACCTATCCCGTTCCATCCGAGCGGTTGGATATCTATACACAGTTTCTGCAGCCTGCTGGTATTGGTCCGCGGCATCAGAAACAAATTGAAACCACTGATATCATGCTGGTGATGGTGGCACATGGACGGGGCGTTGCAGCACTTCCTCGCTGGCTTGTGGAAGAGTACGCTTCCCGCTTTGATCTTTATCCTGTGAAGCTTGGCAAGAAAGGCATTGCAAAACAGATATTTCTTGGTTGCCGCGAAACTGATGAAGAGATTCGATACCTGCAAGATTTTATCGAATTCGCCGCTTCACCTGATTCAGACACTTAAGTATTGCCTTCGAAATCCACATATAGAACCTACTTGTTTTTTTACAATGTCCGGTTTCTCTGTTTTCCTTTCGATACCGGACCTTCCGTATTCCCCCTGAACGGTCAGTCCGCTCAGTGATATAGAAGCGGACCTGCTGCTTACGCCTCTTTTCTGCCGTTTCCGCAACCGATCAGGTTTCTCGAATGCAGACATCAGCATCGACCATCTTTCGCTTCATTTGTACCAACAACTGTGATACATATGTGCATACACGCAAGGAGGCTTTGTATGTCTGCTGTTACATTCCGGGTAGATGAAACGCTGAAGGCAGCCGCAGTTAAGAAGTTGTCGGCTCAAGGCATTTCACTTTCTGACGCACTGCGCGATACGCTCGCGTATATTGCTGAAACGGGTCGCTCTCCCGTCAAGCGGAGGCTTGTCACAGACGAGGATGCGGAGCTTATCGAGATTGTGCGCGAACGCCTAAAAAACCCTGCCCAAAAGCATCGTATGACTTTTGCAGAGCTTAAGAACCGTCATCGCGAATGAAAGAGTATTGTCTTGAATTCGACGACAGAGCGCTCAGAGAGTGGGATGCTCTTGACGGCAGCGTGCGTAAGAAATTTGAAAAGAAGCTGGAAAAGCTGATCTGGAACCCTCACTCTCCAGGAAACGAACTGCATCGCGACCTATCAGGGTTTTATAAGATCAAGCTTCTGAAAGATGGTTACCGCCTTGTTTATCAGGTCATCGACGAACGGATCGTCATCTATGTAATTGCCGTTGGCCGGAGAGCCGATAATGAGATTTATGAACTGGCTTCGAAGCGAACAGAGTGAATTTACTTTCTTGGTAGAAAGTCAGCTCCCGCCTCATTTTTGTCATTCAATGCCCGGTTAAGCTTCTCGAATAGCGGACTATTTTCGGTTTTTCTTGACGTAAGGAGCCTGAGCAGTCAGCGGTGAGGTCATGGATACCATCAGCCTTCTTGCTCTACTCCTGACGCTCTCGGCAGGCTTCAGCATTCTCAACCACCATACGTTGCGTGTTCCTGTCACGATCGGCGTTCTGGTCTTCTCATTGCTGACCTCGCTTCTGGTCATGATCCTGAACCCTCTGATCCCGGCCTATGACCTTCAGGCTCTCCCACGGTCTGTACTCGGCGCGATCAATCTGCCTGCGGCACTTCTGAACGGTGCCCTGTCGCTGCTGCTTTTTGTGGGAGCCATGCAGGTGGATGTCGGGCATCTGCGAGCAAAGCTGATGTCTGTGACCGCTCTCTCCATTCTGGGAACCGTTCTGGCCGTGGCGTTTCTGGCGGTCGCGGCGTGGTGTGTTTTCCCGCTGCTGGGCCATGCCGTTCCCTTTACATGGTGCATCGTGCTCGGCGCTATCCTCGCTCCGACAGACCCGGTTTCGGTCGTGGGAATGCTGAAACGTCTGGGACTGCCAGGACCGCTACAGGCCGTCTTTGCGGGCGAGAGCCTGTTCAATGACGGCGTGGGCGTCGTCATTTTCGGTGTGACGATCGGGCTGGCGACTGGAGACAGTCAAGGGGTGGGCGCTTCTGAGATTGCCATGAGCTTCTGCCGCGAAGCGCTCGGTGGTGGTCTTCTTGGAGCGATAACCGGGTGGATTGCTCTTCGTGTGCTCAAGGGACAGCGTGACCCGCATATTGATCTGCTGACCTCGCTGGCTCTGGCGACCGGAACCTTCAGCATCGCCAATCAGTTGGGGATGTCCGGTGCGATTGCCGTCGTCGTGGCCGGTCTCTGCTTCGGAACCAGCTACAGCCATTCCATTTTCGATGAAGTATCGCGCAAGGAACTCGACATTGCATGGACGCTGATTGACGAAGTGCTGAACGTCCTGCTGTTCATGCTCATCGGCTTTGAAATACTGGAGATCACGCCGCATCTGTTCACGGTTCTGGCGACGCTTGCCGTGATCCCGCTGTCCATTGCCGTGCGGGCATTGAGTGTGCTGTTCTCCACCCTGCCGGTTCATCTCCGGCAGTGGGAGCGGGGCCGTGTCCTCGGCATCCTGACATGGGGCGGCCTGCGTGGCGGCATCTCGGTTTCTCTGGCGCTTGGCCTGCCGCACGGAGACCTGCGTGATCTGCTGCTGCCTGTCTGTTACGGTGTCGTGGTGTTCACCATCATCGTGCAGGGGCTGACCATGGAGCGGGTCGCCCGCAGGCTCTATCCGTCAATCGTCTCCCGGCCGCAGTAATGCCGTCTTCCCTTCTTCCCGTCTCGATTTCCGCCCGGCGGGTTCTCATTCTCGGGCTTGTCGCAGGCTATGTGGATGCCCTGAGTTTCGTCGATCTGAGCGGTGTCTTTGCCGGCGCGATGACCGGCAATACCACGCATATGGGCGCCTCGTTTATCAGTGGGAACTGGCAGCACGGCCTGCTTCTGATGGGTGTGCTGGGCGTATTTTTTCTTGCCGCTATTCTGGCCAGCCTGATGCGGCTGTTATGGTCGCCAGCTTGCGGGGTCATGGTCATGACGATCTTCATGGTTCTGGCGCAGGCGGTTCAGGGATCGTCCCTGCGTTACTGGGGAGAATTTCTCGTGCTTCCGGCACTTCTGGCCGTGCAGGGCGAAACGATCGCGAAATTCTCCGGCACGCCCATGCCCACGATCGTCGTGACGACAAACCTGTTAAAAGCCGCATCGGGAATTGCGGAATGGATGGCGTCATGGATTGCGCCGGACAGGAACATTCGCCCTATCGCAGGAAGCATTTTTCTGCCGCTACTTTCGTGGGGGGCTTTTCTGGCAGGCGTGATGGCCGCCGCTACGGGGCTGGCCCTGCACGGTAGTTTTCCGTTCCTCTGGCCCGTCCCTTTCCTTGTCTTTCTATACCGGGATATCTGGAAAACGGAGCGTTCCGGGCAGGACGATAATTGAACACCCTGTCTGACAGGTCAGGATCAGACGCAGGACGTAACGCGTTTATGATGCGAATCTGCCTCTCGGTCAGGTCAGATTTTCATGCCTGACAGCCGACATTCAGCTTCCCCCCCAAATCTGCCTGTCGGCTTCACCAATTCAGCAGACAGGCAGTGCTCACCTCAAGTCAGACGAGGTTGTAAGCCTTCTGTTGTATTCCTCGTGAGGCTTCCCAAATTCATAGGAACTGCATCTTTTAAGAAGGATCTGTCATGACCAGCCTGTTTGAGCCGATTGAACTGGGAAGCATTTACGCCAAAAACAGAATTCTCATGGCGCCGCTGACACGCGGTCGGAGCACCCGTGATCATGTGCCCACCCCCATCATGGCCGAATATTACGCGCAACGGGCCGGAGCCGGTCTGATCATCTCAGAAGCGACCGGGATCAGCCGCGAAGGTCTTGGCTGGCCGTATGCGCCGGGCCTGTGGTCGCAGGAACAGGTGGAAGCCTGGAAGCCCATCACCGCCGCAGTTCACGCCAAGGGCGGAAAGATTGTGGCCCAGCTCTGGCATATGGGTCGGATGGTTCATTCCAGCGTGACGGGCCAGCAACCTGTGTCCTGCTCGGCGACAAAAGCGCCTGAAGCCCTCCATACGTACGATGGCAAGCAGGCTCCCGAAGTCGCCCGCCCTCTCACCAAGGAGGACATTGCCCGCATCCTGAACGACTACGAAAATGCTGCTCGCAATGCCCTTCAGGCAGGCTTTGACGGTGTGCAGATTCATGCCGCCAACGGTTATCTGATCGACGAATTTCTGCGGGACGGCACCAATCATCGTTCCGACGAATATGGCGGTTCGCCGGAAAACCGCATCCGCTTCCTGCGTGAAGTCACCGAACGCGTGATCGCAACGATTGGCGCGCACAAAACGTCAGTAAGGCTGTCCCCCAATGGCGATACGCAGGGCTGCATCGACAGTCATCCAGGGCAGGTTTTTGTGCCGGCCGCAAAGCTGCTGAATGACCTCGATATCGCTTTCCTTGAACTGCGCGAGCCCGGACCGAACGGCACGTTCGGCAAGACCGACCAGCCCAAGCTGCATGGTCCGATCCGCGAAGTCTTCAGGAAGCCGCTGGTTCTGAATCAGGACTACACACGGGAAGAAGCGATCGAGACAGTCGCTACCGGTGTTGCGGACGCCATTTCGTTTGGTCGGCCTTTCCTCGCCAATCCGGACCTCGTGCGTCGTCTGGAAGACAATCTGCCCCAGAACAAGGACGATATCCGCACCTGGTACTCGCAGGGTGCAGAAGGCTATACGGATTATCCGCTTGCTCGCTGATACCCTATTTTTCCCGCAAGTTCCTTCCAATGGAAGGAACTTGCATTTGAACTATAGAAAATATTTAGCCGCCGACGTGATACTTGTCGTGAAGTAGGCGAAATCACCTGAATAGTTCTACTCCCTGCCATGAATGTGAACACTGCGAAAGGCTGTTTTCGGTAACTCTATCCCGATAGCCGACTGTCTGTTTCCCCCAGTCACCCGACGAGTAGTCTTGTTCGTTCGCGCACCGCTTCCAGTTCTCTTTCGGAGACCCGACCTTTATGCTTTGCTCGTCTGGCGCGCCAATCAAGACTGCGAACCTGATCAGAGAGAACCACGCTTGTCGGCTCTCCTGTCAAAGGCACTTCAAAGGGATACCCTTTGATTTTTGTCGTTGTCGGGCAACAAACAATCATACCAGATTTTTTGTTGTAACTAACTGGCGAAAGCACCACAGCCGGGCGATGCCCAGATTGTTCACGCCCTGCCTGAGGATCAAACTCCAGCCAGACGATGTCTCCGCAATCTGGCACCCATGCTGACATTTACCAGATCTCTCCGCCAATTTCAGGCCCAAAACTCACTTCACCGTGACGGTTATCATCCGTGATGGCGGCAGTCAGGGTGTCCAGCGAAAGGACAGCAGGGTGAACCGGTTGAATGATGATACGCCCATCTTCTTCCCGGACATCAACAGCCTGATTGATCTGTAGGTGAACCGCTTCAAGGATATTGGCTGGTAGACGGATGGCAGCGCTGTTCCCCCATTTGCGAACGGTCCCATGCATTGGATCTCTCCTTTGTGTGTCTACATTGTAGATACACCTTCGGCCACTTCTGTTTCAAGCTAAAAGTAGCCAATGTCCGCTTCCAATGAGCCAGGTATGCAAACCGGACCTTCTGCATTCCCCCCTTAACCGACTCAGGTATCGTGCCGTTCCGCCTCAGATCCCACGTCCAGCCTGACCTCATCATCCAGCGTCGTCCCACGCGCCAACCTGCGTCCGACAGCCTCGACAAAGCCGTCATACCGCTCCCGCCCCTTGCTCTGCGCCGCAGCCAAAGCCGCATCGGGCAGTGGGGGAGTGCTGGTGAGCCAGAACCGCACGAACACGGCGAGCGATTCATTGGAGATCGTCACCCGTCGTTCCATCCGCTCCAGCTGCCGCGTCATCCGGTCCAGCCGCCGAGCGAGCGCCGCCTCCAGCCGCTCCGGCCCATCCGGCGACAGAAACGATGCCAGCGCCGTCTCCACAATCAGCGCCTGCGGCACCTTCTTACGGGCGGCGTAATCGGCGAGCCTGACACTAAGGTCAGCGGGTAGCCGGATCGTGTGTCTGATCCGCATGGCGGTCACAGCCCCATCCGATCACCAGGATCGAGCGACACCTGCCGCGCGAGAGCCCGCTCCCCGCGCCGCAGGGTCTGTGCCCGTGTAGCATCGTCCTCGGATTCATCCTCAGGCGGGTCGAACTCACGCACCGGCTTCCTTGGTGCCTGTACTACCTCTTCCTGTTCCGGCAGTTCCGGCTCACGGCGGATGCCAGCATTGGCGGGATCATCATCCCCATTGCTGGCAGGAGGCGGCTGCACCACGTCGGCCCAGTCCCCCGGCGGCGGTCCGATGGGTGGCGTTCCATCCGGAGCCAGAGGCGGCTCGAACCGGGGTGGCGGGAGGACGCGCGCGGCCAGTTCGGCGTCTTCGAAATACCGCGCCTTGCGCGCCCGGATCGGCGGGCAGCCCGAGACCATTACCAGTTCTTCGTCAGGGGGAAGCTGCATGATCTCGCCGGACGTCAGCAGCGGCCGCGCGGTTTCGTGGCGCGTCACCATCAGATGCCCGAGCCACGGCGAAAGCCGGTGGCCGGCATAGTTCTTCGCGTCACGAATCTCGGTCGCGGTGCCGAGCGCGTCGGAGACCCGTTTGGCGGTCCGTTCATCGTTGGTCGCGAAACTGACCCGGACATGGCAGTTGTCGAGGATCGAGTTGTTCTGCCCATAGGCTTTTTCGATCTGGTTCAGGCTCTGTCCGATCAGGAAGCTCTTGATCCCATAGCCCGCCATAAAGGCCAGCGCGCTCTCGAAGAAGTCCAGCCGCCCCAGCGCCGGGAACTCATCGAGCATCAGCAGCAGGCGATGGCGGCGCTTCGCCTCCAGTTCCTCGGTCAGACGACGGCCGATCTGATTGAGCACCAGCCGGACCAGCGGCTTGGTGCGGCTGATATCCGATGGGGGTACCACCAGATACAGCGTCGCCGGATGGCTGCCGGCGACAAGGTCCCGGATCCGCCAGTCGCAGCGCCGGGTCACATGCGACACCACCGGATCACGATATAGACCGAGAAACGACATGGCGGTGGACAGCACGCCCGAGCGTTCATTGTCGCTCTTGTTCAGCAGTTCCCGCGCGGAACTGGCGACCACCGGATGCACACCCTTCGCGCCAAGATGTGGCGTGGTCATCATGGCGCGCAGCGTGGTCTCGATCGCCCGCTTGGGGTCGGAGAGGAAATTGGCGACCCCGGCCAGGGTCTTGTCTTCCTCGGCGTAGAGGACATGCAGGATGGTGCCGACCAGCAAGGCGTGGCTGGTCTTTTCCCAATGGTTGCGCTTCTCAAGGGCGCCCTCGGGATCGACCAGCACATCGGCGATGTTCTGCACGTCGCGGACTTCCCGTTCACCGCGCCGGACCTCCAGCAGTGGATTGTAGGCGGCGCTGGCGAGGTTGGTCGGATCGAACAGCAGCACCCGACCAAAGCGGGCGCGCCAGCCGGCGGTCAGTGTCCAGTTCTCGCCCTTGATGTCATGGACGATCGCCGCACCTGGCCAGGTCAGCAGCGTCGGCACCACCAGTCCCACCCCCTTGCCCGAGCGGGTGGGCGCGAAGCACAGGACATGTTCCGGCCCATCATGGCGAAGATAGGCATCGGCCGAGCGGCCCAGCACCACGCCATCGGGGGCGAGTAATCCGGCGCGACGGATCTCGCGCGGGTCGGCCCAATGCGCTGAGCCATAAGTGGTGGCGCGCTTCTTCTCGCGGGCGCGCCAGACGGACATCGTGATCGCGACGATGACGGCGGCCACGCCGCCCGCCGCCGCGATATACCCGCCGATGGTAAAGATGTCCGGAGCATAGGCGTCGTAGGCGAACCACCACCAGAAGAATTCCGGCGGATAATAGACTGGCCAACTGAGCAGCATGAACCACGGAGCGCCAAGCTGCGTCTGGAAGCCGAGCCGCCAGGCGGTCCATTGCGTCGCCGCCCACGTGAAGGCGAGGATCACGGTGCCGACAGCAAACACCGAGCCCCAGAGGATCCTGGTCTGGTTCATGACAGGAACCGACCAGACAGCTCGATTCTCCGATATTCAAGGTCTAATGACAACGCCTGGGGCCGCAGGACAGCAGCGGATAATAAACGGACGGACGGCCAGTCCGCAGGGATTGAACGATGACCGACACCATCCGCCTGATCGACTCCATCGCCAGCTATCATGCCCATGTCTATTTCGACGGCGCAATGGAACGCGCGGCGGCGGAAAGGCTTCGCGCCGAGGTCGCCGAGCGCTTCGTGGTCCGGCTGGGTCGCTGGCACGAGGTTCCGGTCGGCCCACACACGTTGCCGATGTATCAGATCGCCTTCGAGACCGGGCTGTTCGCGACGCTCGTTCCCTGGCTGATACTCAATCACCGGGGCCTGAGCATCCTGATCCACCCGAATACGCGTTCTCCGCGCCGGGATCACATCAGCGACGGACTCTGGCTCGGGCAGCGTCGCGCCTTGCTGCCAGAGCAGCTACCGGAAGACTCGCTGAAGGCGGACGACGCAGGGGCTCCGAATACTGAACCGGCGGGCACGGCGCCGATCTGACGCCAGCCCGAAGCCAGGAGCGTGGCAGCGTTCTATTGGTTGCTTTGGTTGTCATGGTTTCCTATATTGCCATCACGAAGAAGACTCTGCCAGGAGGCGACAGGATGCCCACGACACCCGTTTCGGAAACGCGCGCCCGCGTTGCGGGAAGCCATACGAGAACCCGACTTCTCGGCGTGGGCAGCATCGTGATGGTGCCTGCCGGGCTGGAACTGGCGGCACGCAAGACAGCCCCCGGACGTGTCAGCGCGAAGCCACAGGTGCTGGAATACGAGGTTCGTCCGCAAGCCGGTCGCTCCCCCTCCCGCGAGACCGCTACAGATGCCTATGCGGTCGGCCCGCGGGGACTTGCCCTGTTACGCGGGAAACAGATCAGGGACGACGATCTTCGGCGCGCGGGCGGTGCCTACACGCTCGATCAGGTCAGGGAACTGCTCAGAGTCACGCGCCAGGCCATCGAGAAGAAGGTCCGTGAACAGGCGATCCTGGCGGTTCCGGGACCGAGCGGCGAGCGGCGCTATCCGGTCGCGCAGTTCACCGGCGATGGGGTCATGTCGGGTTTGAAGCCGGTGCTCGCCGCCCTGCCAAGCGAAAGCGCATGGTTCCGTCTGAATTTCCTGGTCACGCCGCTCGCACAACTCGACGGGCAGACACCGATCGAAGCGCTGGGCGCCGGCAAGACAGAGGCGGTGGTGAAAGCCGCGCAGTCCATCGGCGTCCAGGGCGGCTGACCGCGTGCCGGACCAGCCCTGGCCGCCGGGAGACCTCGCTTCCCGGCAACCCCGCTGGCGCATTCTGCCCGCGGGCCATCCCCTGCATCGTTTTCACTCCCGCGCTCATGACCCCGTCTATTTCGACCGTTCGCGCTCCGGGCGTCTCAACGCGCCGAACGGCTCTCATGGCGTTCTCTACACGGCGGAACAGCAGGCCGGCGCGTTCGCGGAGACGTTCCTGCGCGCGCCAGGACGCACGCTGCTGCCGATGGATCTCATCGCCGCCAAGGCCTGCGCCATCCTGAGCGCCAATCGAGAACTGCGGCTGGTGGAGCTGCACGGTCCCGGACTGGCTGTACTCGGCGCCACGGCGGAGGTCACATCATCCGGCCTGCCGTACGATCTGCCGCACGCGTGGTCGAAAGCCGTTCACGACGCATGGTCCGATGCGGACGGCATCAGCTACCGCGCCCGTCATGACAACGATCAGATCTGTTTCGCTCTTTTCAACCGGACGGAGAGCGCGATTGCGATCGCCTCCCAGAGCGACAATCTCGATGCGGACTGGTTCTATGAACTGATGGAGATCTATGGCGTGGGACTGACGAGCTGACCGGCAAGGTTTCAAATCCCGAGCCCGCGCTTCCGCCCGAAATTCCAGTCCACCGATCCGCCCGGCGACAGGGTACCGGAAACCTGCCGTCCGAGCTTCTGCTCCAGCGCCGGGCGCCACGGCACGAGCTGGAAGCCCAGCCCGTCATCGACCATCGCGAACCGACCCGAGGACAGGGCCACCCGCTGGCGATAGACCCCCGAGACGATCTCGCCTTCCTTCGCGGGCCGGTGCTCCAGCCCGCTCTGCGCCGCCAATCTGGCGACGGCCTGATCCAGATCGCGCTGACGCAGGGTGCCGATCAGGTCGGGCGCGAACACCACGCGCTCGCCCTGTCGTCGGGCCAGCCCCTCGGACGCCAGATGATCGATCCGCCGCGCCATTGCCTCACGGACCTCCGAGCCGAAACCCGCATTGGCCGGTGCCGGGTCTTTGGCCAGTAACTGGCGGTCAAGCCAGGTCGCGCCGGGCGCCGTCACCTGCTCGGCCAGCGTGAAGTCCGAGCGGGTCGCCAGCGACAGGCGCTGCGTGCCCTTGGCATCCTCCCAACTCCGGGTCTCGACGATCGCACCGGTCCTGGCATCGCCGGTTAGGTCCAGATCGGGGAAGCGGACATGATGCGTGCGCCCGTCGGTCCCCGCGATCACCACGTAGCCCGAGCCCCTCAACTCGTCATCCAGCCCGCGCTCCACCAGCCGCCCGATGACCGGATCGGCGAGTTTCTCGCCATGGATCGCAAAGCCCGCGACATCGGGATCCACCACCCCGCCGCCAGACATGGCGCGGTGCATGGTTTTGATGATGTCGCCCCGGATGGAGAGATCGCGCAGGGTCGCCTCCAACCCCGGCTTGAGGGTCCAGCGGGCCACCCCGACCGGTTCGGCAAGACCAAGCCCTTCCAGCTTGGTCGCCCGGCCCATCAGCAGACGCCGCAGTTGCGGGTCTTCGCCTCCTGCGCCCGGCCGGAGATCGACGATGCCGCCGCGCTCGTCGTTGATGTCCTGCAACGCGCGATCGAGGCTGGTCCAGCGGTCGGCGCCGATCTCGGTCTCCAGGGCGGTGCGGATTTCCTGCTCGCTGCGCGGGCCAAGTTCCAGCGTTACCCGTTCGGCGGCGCGGTCGCGCAGGCCCTGGCTGATATAGGCGCGGCTGATCACCAGATCCTTGCCGTCATCGGCCACCCCGCGCACCAGGATGTGGACATGCGGATTATCCGTATTCCAGTGATCCACCCCGACCCAGTCCAGTTTGGTGCCGAGGTCGCGCTCCATGTCCTGCATCAGTTCGCGTGCGAAGCCCCGCAGATCCTCCATCCGCGCCGCATCCTCGGGCGAGACGATGAAGCGGAAATGGTGGCGGTCGTCGGCGCAGCGTTCCGCGAAGGCCTTGCTGTCCGCTTCGTCGGAGCCGGCATCGAACAGATGGGCTTTGGCACCGTCGCGGGTCACGCCCTCGCGTCTGAGATAGGCGATGTGGCGGGCGAGCGGCGCGGAGCGGAAGCGCGTGCCCTGCTGACGGACGACGCGCGCCTTGACCACGACCCGACGGGCATTGCTGCGCAGCCGCATGGACAGGGCCGCCCGTCGGCCGCGCCCGAAACGGGAGCCGCCACCGCCTCCCCTGCCCTTCGCGCCGAACCGGGTGCCGGTATGACCGGCCCTCTTCGCGGCACGCATGACCTCGCCAACGAAGGATTTCGGGCGTGCGCCCTGATTGCCATGCTGGATGCGTCCGGGCCGGACAGTCAGGCCGTCATCGCGTGTTGCCATAGCCCGCTCTCCGCTCCGTTTCGCCCCCGACGGCGCCCGGATCGTTGAAAAGATGAGAAAAAATGCACGGACTGCCGCAGGCGGTGCGTGATGAGAAGGAAAATTCCCCAATCAAACCAACCATATGCAGTCCCGAAGGAGCACTGCTTTTACCTTGCCGTCCTTCCCTCCGTTGCCAGCCTCCCCCCAGCGCCCCCTCCCAAAGGCACCCATGGCCCGCCAACGCCCGATGGACCGGAACGGGGGTCATCGACGTGCTTCCCCATGCCCTGAGGCGATGAACAGCCCGACCGACTGCGGTGCGAGTGCCGTCCAGTCTGTCGGGCGAGCGTCATCGGCATGCACCGGATCATGCGCGCTCTCGCCATGCCGAGGGGCATTTCCTGTGCGCAGGAATGACGCCGGAAAGAGTGAAGATCTCTGCCAGGACGGTGTCTCCGAAGCACCGATCACGATGTCATCGGCAGGCGGAAGAGCCAGCCGCGCGCTGACCGATGCAACGTAATCCCGCGTCTCGGCAGGCAGTGGTCGGCCGGTTGCGAGATGCTCGTCATAGCGCGCGGGACCGGCATTATAAGCAGCCAGAAATCCGGCTTCGCCATAGCGATCCCGCATCCAGCGCAGATAGGTCGCACCAGCCAGAATGTTGTCACGCGGGTCGAACGGATCGTCGCCGAGGCCGAGCGACGTACGCAGGCTGGCCCATGTTCCGGGCATCACCTGCATGAGCCCCATCGCACCCGCCGACGACACGGCATGCGCATCGCCCCTGCTCTCCGCGTGCAGCACGGCAGCAATCCATGAGGCCGGAATCTGCGCGCGCGTGGCGGCTTCCGCGATCATGTCGGCGTAGGGATCGGCAACCGCATTATGCGTCGGCACCGTCAATGAAACGACGGCCGGAAGCACGACACCGAGCAGACGGAGCGCCGCCTTACCGCCGGTCATCACGCTTCACCGGGCGGCTCCAGACCAGATGGAAGGCACGCCCCTGACGATCGGACTGGAACAGATTGGCGCGGATCGGCTGCGCCAGCATGGGGTCGTCGAGAACCAGCGAGAGATAGGTGCCCGCCTTCTCGCCGGTGCGTTTCCAGGCCGCGCCGACCTCTGGTCCGGCATCGGCGTCACCGAGATGGACGCGATAATCGGGCGCATGCTCGGCGTCCGACGATGTCGCCGGCACGATCGTTAGTTCGACGTCGAGGGCGAGCGTGCGCAGCCGACCGGCGAAGCCGTCAGCCGTGCGTGTAAAAGTTCCGATCTGGGCCATGTCAGCCTCGTTTCTGCTTGGGGGTGGGAGACATCGGTGACGGCACGAGCCACAGCGGCTGCGCGCGGCCGAGCACCGCAGCGACCGGCAGGATGCCGAAATAGCGACCGTCAAGACTGGTCGGGACTGCTGCGTTCATGACGAAAATCTGGCCGGGCAGGACGTGCCGACAGCCTTGCCAGATCGGCAGCGGACGACCGCGATGATCGTAGGCGAGTGCCTCGCCAAGCGCCTTGCCGTCGACCGAAACAGCAGTACCGATCCGGCAGACCAATTGCCCCGGCAGTGCGGCAACCGGCTTGAGCAGCGGCACACCGAGGGGCAGATAGCCGCCGTGCGCCAGCATCGTGGCAATGTCGGCCGGTGGTCGGATCGCGATCAGGTCGTCGACATGCAGGGTGCTTACCGATTGCAGGCGATACAATCCGACCGGTGTACTGGCGGTGGCATTCCAGATCAGCCGGGGCGCCGGATGAATCGCCACTGACGTGCCAACACCGAGTATTGCGAAATACGTGGTGAAGAACCAACCAAGGCGCGTCATGACACCGCCCTCCGGCGCAGCCAGGCCTGATGGCGGTCGCGCGTGTAGGAGCGTGCCGCCTGCCCGGAGAGCATCCGATTGTGCAGATGCCGCCAATGCTCGGGCGCCACGTCGACGGGGTCGATGCCGATAGCTTCGATACGATCGACAGCTTCGAGCACCAGACGGACCTTCGGCCAACCGCTCTGGCGCAACAGGCTCTCCCCGCCGGGGCGCACGAACGGCACCGTCTGATACGGCTCGCCGGGACGGGTGACGCGCACGATGTCGATGCAGGACACCACCGTGCCGTAATCGTTCGCTGCCCAGCGCAGGAAGGCGAATACGGTGTCCGGCGGAAAGCTCAGTATCCGCCGACGACGATCGAGAATCTGCTCATGGGCGACAGAGCCGAAGCGGATCCAGTGCTCGATGCGCTTCTCGATCCAGGTCAGTTCGACATGAGCGAGGGTGTCGGTCATGGCACATCTCCAGCAGTATCGGGGAACTCGCGGGCCAGCAGCGCGCGCAGCATGTCGGCGACCGTGATGCCGCGCTGGAACGCCGCGACCTTGAGCCGCGCGCGCAGCGCCGGCGTGACGTCGATGGTCAGCCGGGCGGTAAAGCGGTTGATGGTCGAAGGCTTGTCCGGCGCCCTGACCCAGCGTTCGGGATCGGCGGGACGCGCCGCGAAGCCGGGCGGCGTGCGACGTTCCGTCATGGCGAAATTCCTTCGCCGAGCGGCAGCACGGAGGCGATGCGGTCGCGCGCCTTTTGCGCCATGACTGGATCGATCTCGCAGCCGACATAGCGCCGACCGGCGAGCCGGCAGGCGACACCGGCCGCGCCCGAGCCGGCGAACCAGTCACCCACCAGGCCACCTGGTGGGCAGCTCGTGCGGATCAGGATCTCCAGCAGTGCCACCGGCTTCTCGGTGGGATGGATGGCGCGCCCATGCGCATTGCGGACCGGAATCACGGAGCGCATCAGGCGCGGGCCGCCATCCTCGCTCACGTAATGGCCGGCATCGATCCGGCCCATGTGGGGCGGCCGGTGTCTCCGCCTTACCGTGCGCGCCCGCGCATCGGACGTGGTGGGAACAACATTGTAGACGGCGCGCCAGGGCGTATCGTCGCGATAGAACTGGACGATCAGTTCATGCACGCGGCGGAAGCGATCGGCATGGAAGCTGGAACCGTTCTGCTTCTCCCAGACCAGTTCCTGAGCATATTTCCAGCCCGCATTCCGAAATGCCGCGTTGGATGCGAGAAAGCTCCGCAGGGAGCCGAAGACCCAGAGCGAGCCGCTCGGTTTCAGGGCGGCGAGTGCCTTGCCGGGCCAGTCCGCCACGCGCCGGTCCCAGGCGAGCGACGTATCGCCATAGGGCGGGTCGACCAGGATCATGTCGTAGGGGCCGTGCCAGGGCATCAGGAGCGCGCTGTCGCCGGTCAGGAGGGTCATGGCACCAGCCCCCCGATCTCGGCCGTCAGGGCGGCGATTTCGCGGGCGGCAATCCCGTGCGGGCGCAGGTCGCAGACCAGGCGGCCGGTGCGCGCGGCGTCGGCGAAAGCAACCCGCTGGCCGATCCGCGCCGCTAGAGCGGCAGGCTCATGCCCCATCAGCGCCAGCCGGGTTTCGCGGGCGATGACCGTGCGCGCGGCGCAGCGGTTGAGCACGAAGCGGGCCAGCAGGCCGGGACGGAAGAAGCGCGCGTCCTCCAGCAGCCGCAGCATCTCGGCCGAAGCCCATCCGTCGAACGGCGAAGGCTGCGCGGGAATCAGCACCAGGTCGGCAGCCAGCAGAGCGGAGCGCAATAATGCCGCCACCCGAGGCGGACCGTCGATGACGACGTGATCCACCCCCTGAGCTAGTTGGGGCGCCTCGTGGTGGAGTGTGTCGCGTGCCAGCCCGATCACGCCGAACAGCCGGGGCAGTCCTTCCCGCGCGCGCTGCGCCGACCAGTCCAGCGCCGAACCCTGCGGATCGGCGTCGATGACCGTCACGCGCTGGCCTTCCCGAGCCCATTGGCCGGCGAGATGCAGCGCCAGAGTCGTCTTGCCGACGCCGCCCTTCTGGTTGAGGAAAGCCACGATCATGGCCCCTCTCCGGGGGTTTTCCACGGATCGGCAGGGGGGCCAACATCCTTAAAGTTAGACTCTTTTAAGTTAGAATCTAAGTTAAGGGCGTCGTAACCAATTGATTCAATGTCATGATTCGGCGTTTTCCGCAAACGATAGCACGGATGCCGTGGCAGTGATGGCACGGATAAATCCACAACTGATAGCACGGATGAACTCACAGCTTGTCCACAGACGCCTGTGGATAATTTGACAGGTGCAAAGGCCAGCGTGTCATTGCCGTTGCGGTCGGGACGCACCGACAGCCGATAGCCGGCAAAGGGCTGCCGCTTCGCCATGTCGCGCAGTTCGAAGGCAAAGCGCCGATAGGGGGAAAGACTGGCGGATTTTTCGTAGAGATGGCGCAGGCCGAAGGCCCAGCCCGCACGCTGGCGACCGCCATGCTTGCGCACGATGCGATAGAGCCAGCGCTCCAGACCGCCGGTGAGGCCAAAATAGGCCGGGTCGATGGTCAGCACGAGCGCGTCATCGAGAACCGCCTGGTAGAACCAGTCGGGCAGGATCAGTTCGATCACGCGGGTGCGCCCTTCCCGCGCGGTATGCCGTTTCCATTCGTTGATCCAGGAAAAGCGGTGCAGTTGCCCCTTGCCGGTCTGCCGCAGCGACGTCTTGATCGTGGTGGATTGCAGCCGGTCGAAGGCCGCTTCCAGCCGCTCATAGTCCCGCGCGCTGTCGCCCCGACCGATGAAGGTCAGGATCTCGCGCGGGCTGGCCACCATCAGCCGCGACGTGCGCCGACCGGCGTCACGCGCGGCAACGAGATGGCTGGCGGCCCAGATCAGCACGTCAGCATCCCAGATCGTGGCCATGCCATGTTCGGCAGACGCCTCGACCCGGATGGTGACGTCCGGGGTCCGGTAATCGATCGGGACCATGCGGGGGGATTTGGCGAGGCTGAAGAACGGAAACGCCATCAGATCCTGTGCGTCACGAGGAGCGAAATCTCCCGCGATAGCGTGGAAGAGTTCCAGTTGCTCGCGCTCGGAGCGCGCCCTGCCGGGCGGAGGCATCAGCGACGGCTCCCGCGTGATGTCGGCGGAATCAGCGGACTTTGCCGCGCGGCCGCCGGCACGACGCCGGCAGTGGTGTCCGAGGTATGGGCGCGGGCACCACTCTCGACCCAGGCCTGCAACTCATCCACCCGATAGACCACGCGGCCACCGAGCTTCGAGTAGCGCGGTCCGGTGCCGTAGATCCGGTGTTTCTCCAGTGTGCGAATAGATAGTCCGACGAAGCGCGAGGCGTCGGGCGTGCGCAGATAGCGCGGCGGCAGATCGCTGTAATTGGCGGACATGAGGTGGCTCCGTGGTCGCTGGCTGGGGCCGCGGGACAGATGCGGCCAGCAGGGATCAGCGTGGCGGAGCGAGGTCTTCCGGGACTAGGACCGATCTCATCGGGGGGCGAGATCGGTCCTTGACTGGCGGGAGATGGCGACGCGGCCGCCTCGAACCGGGCGACCGAACCAACTGGATTTCGGCTTTCGCCCTCGTCCCAATCATACAAAGTTCTGCTGAAGGTTTCGGTAAGCGGACATCATGCTGCGATGACACGAGCCAGTCTGCCAGTTTCTGAACCATAACCCATGCCATATGGTCTGCTCTCAGCAAATTGCGAACTTAGCCCATGCCGGGCCCCATGACCCAGTAGCCAAGGACATGGGGCCTGGACCGCTTACTGCATCGTGTCGCCGTCCGGTTCAGCCAACAGAGAAAGAAAGCCGGGTTCAACAGTGGGGCAGCGGTCTACAGTCCATACGTTCTGGGACGTTGGGATGTCGGTCCTCACAAGACGATCACGCCATTGCAGCAGTCAACGTTGTGTTGGCTGGTCTGTCTTCTCGGGTTGCATCGACCTCACGACCTGACTACCCTGCAAGCACCATTGCCGCGTCGGGCCACAATACGACGAAACCTTATTGAGCGTGCTTACTACCTAGAGAGGTTTCGAAAAAACGCCATGAACTTTGCGACTTATCGGTCGCAGTGGGCTTATAACCCGCTGCGCGAAGTGCTGGCCGGAATGGTCGGCACCTTCGCCCTCATTCCCGAGGTCATTGCTTTCTCCTACGTTGCCGGCGTCTCTCCCGCCGTCTCCCTTTTCGCGTCATTTGTCATTAGCGTCGCCATTTCCATCACCGGTGGCCGCCCGGGAATGATCTCAGGGGCGGCGGGTTCCGTGGCCCTCGTAGCCGCGGCCCTCGTGCATAGCTACGGGCTTCAATACCTTCTCGTCGCGACATTACTGGCTGGCGGACTACAGATCATTTTCGGTGCGCTTGGCTTTCAGGTCATTATGCGCTTCGTATCGGCTGAGGTCCGCACCGGCTTTGTGAATGCTCTCGCGATCCTGATCTTTTCGGCACAGTTACCACAAATGCTTCATGTGACGTGGCACACGTATGCACTGATTGCCCTTGGGCTTGCCATCATCTATCTCATGCCACGGATATCAACCCTGATACCGTCGCCCCTGATCTGTATCGTAGTTCTGACAGGCATCACGATGTGGTATCCAATGCCGGTGCACACTGTCTCTGATCTGGGCACGCTGCCGACAGGCCTTCCTGCTTTTACGATCCCCCACGTACCATTCAATCTGGCCACACTGAAAATTGTGTTTCCCTATGCCCTTGCGATGGCATCTGTGGGCCTCCTTGAATCTCTAATGACAGCAGGTGTCGTGGATGATGAGACCGACACGCACGGTGATCCCAGAATGGAATGCGTAGGTCTTGGTGTCTCGAATGTGTTTGTAGGACTGTTCGGCGGCATCGCCGGGTGCGGTATGGTAGGGCAGACAGTCGGCAATCTTCGGTACGGCGGCCAAGGACGTCTGTCGACCTTTACTGCCGGCGCTTTCCTGCTGTTTCTGATGGTCATGCTGCATACTTATGTCGCCCGCATTCCAATGGCTGCCCTTGTCGCCATTATGTGCATGGTCTCAATCAGCACATTCTCGTGGTCATCCCTGCGTGATCTTGCGCGTTTTCCAAAGCTCTCAAGCCTCGTCATGGTCGTAACCGTTGCCGTGACTGTCGCATCCTCGGATCTGGCTCTAGGTGTGCTCGTCGGTGTTCTGCTCAGTGGTGTGTTCTTTGCCTGGTCTATGACGCATTTGATGCACGTCAAAAAGATCAGAGAAGAGGGTACGGATATCTACGAGGTTGAGGGACAGGTTTTCTTTGCTTCGTCTGACCTTCTTCACGATCAGATCGACTTCAGGACCAATGCGCGCCGGGTCGTCATCAGGCTGAACAACGCCCATTTCTGGGACGTGACCTCGGTGGCTATGATTGAGAAGATCGTATCCAAACTCAAGGCTCGCGACATTGAAGTTGAAATCGAGGGCTTGCATGCGCTCCGGCATGGCATCGTCATGCGGTTGACCAGTGAAAAGCTCCTGACCACCTGATAAACTTCGAATAAATGTCCGGAAAAATTCGCCGTCAGGCCAATTTTTCCGGGCAGGTTTTCCATATCTGGGTTGCGGTATTCGATTACAAAATAACTGCCCCTGCAGAAACATTCCCGATGCAAACATGCGATGGCTCGTGTCAACGTTATCTTTTGACGTATAATGTTCAGGAATGGACTATTTTCTCCTTATGTATCTGAAGCCTCACTTCTTCTTTTCAACGAACCGTCACGCGTCTCCAATAGCGGACCATTTTCGGTTTTCCTCGACACAAAGCACCGGAGCGGCCAGCAGTGAGGCCATGGATACTATCAGCCTCCTTGTTCTGTTCTTCCGGCCCTACAAGACATTCATCATCCACTATCGTCCCCGAAACGGGTGCAGTAGCAGGCGCCGATATCCTCCGTCAGTCAGTCCCCGCGCAAAACGCACCAGCCGTTTCATGCGGAAATGCAGATCATGGGAGAGCCAGTCCCCTGCGGAAACCTCCCGACCGAACAGGACGCCGGCGATCTCGCGCTGCGACACCCCGTCGTCCAGGCCATCGAGCGTCCGGAGCGCCAGGATCAGCCTGCGGATGCGATCGGATGACAGGCAGGCCGGATCACGACCGGGACGCCGATCCATCAGCACGCGCCAGAGCCGCAGGGCGGCCTGGACACGCACCTCGAACAGCGCGTCGAGCGGCAGGAGCACGCCGAGCTGAGCCCCGTCAGGCGGCAAGACGTACAGCCGCAGGATCATCTCCCCCTGCTCGACCAGCACTTCTCCCGCCATATCAGGCGGCAGTTCTGCCCGAGCGAGGGAGACCGGATGATACGCCGCGTCAGCCAGTGCTGTCGGCAGGCGGACAACCGCAATCACGGCCGGCGATACCGCAACAGTCCAGCGGGCGGTACGCGGATTGAGGGCCGTGCGGACACTCTCGAAATCGCAACCCCCAGCGCCGGGCGAAGGCTTCGGCGTCTGACGTGGACAGCGCGGCCCGGAGCGCGGCGCGCTGAAGGGCGGCACGATCACGGATAAAGTCCCGATTGCGACTGACAAACTGCAAGGCAAAGGCAGGAGCGTCGAGCGACCGCAGGCCCTCGTACGCGCCCGCCGACCGCCAGTTGGCGCGGCTCATGGCGTCGTCTCCGATGCGTAACGGGTGGGAACAGGGCAAGTACTTGCTCGCGAGAGTATGCCAGACCGTCCCGTTGCCCGCTACGCCCCGCACCTGCAACAGGTCTTGCAGGTCACGCAACGATTCAGGGTGTCAGTGGGGCGCGCCGCCGCGCAGCAGATGCTGGTAGCCATGCTCGGTCATCCAGTGCGCCCGCGCCAGATGACTGTGCCAGCAGCGGTGGACGCCCTCGGGGTCAACCACCGGGTCGCGGTGGAGCACGATGCGGGCGACCTCGCGCCAGTCGGCGCCGTCGGCCTCGGCATCCAGCAGGCGGAGATAGGTAATCAGATGCTGTTCGTCGTAGCCGGTGAGACAGGACGCTTCCGGAGCGCTGTCGGCGACAGACGGGTCGAGCGGGGGCTTCTGCATGATGGAGTCGATCAGGTCGGAGAACGAACGCGACGCACCCTAGCCTGCCGCGTTTCGATGCCGGAAGTCTCGTTAAGAAACATGACGCCACGCCCTTGTCCGGACTCGATGAACAGGATGCCCGCCGCTTCCAGCGCGCGGCGAACCTGGTCGGTCGTGCCCTCATGAACGCCGAGACCGCGTTCGGATTCAAGGCGCTTGAGCGCGGTCAGTGCTACGAGGGCTTTTTCAGCGAGCATCTCCTGTGTCCAGTTCAGGAGTGCCCGTGCCGCCCTTACCTGTCGGCCAGTGATCATCCATGATCACATCCGACACGCGGGGCATGCACACCAGTAATACGACTATAATAGTCGTGTTAGAGAGATTCAACAACGTTCTTTCAGGAGGATGGCAAAGTGGAATCGGCGCCTGGATATCCGATGGCACGGGCGACCATACGAAAAGCCCCCCGCTCTATGCGGGGGGGGGGCTCGTCGTATCGGTCCGCCGCGAATTGCGCGCATGCCAGCTTCAGTTCTCGTTCGATCCGTCGGCGCTCCCCGTGGCTCAGGTAAAAGCTGGTCAGTTCGGCGCGCAGCATCTGGATATGGTCGTGTAGCGTGGTCATCGTCCTGCTCCTTTCGTTTCTCGAAGACAGGACTCCGCCTCATGCACGCGGGAGCCGGGTCAGGGATCGCCGCAGGCGACCGCGCCAGCGGCGCCCGGGGGAGCCGATTTTGTCCGGTGTGCCCGTAGGGTGCGCCGGGCAAAATTGGGGGGACCGCGCGTCCTTGAGGCGGTTCACGCCGGGCATGGTATAATGGGAAGACTGAGGGAAGCCCTGTTCCCCTTTCTTGCCCGCACCCCGGCAGATCGAGAGGAGCGCGACTGCTGCGCACGCCCGCTGGTTTCCAACCGGTCATGCGAAGGCCCCGCCCGGACCGGCCGGGCGGGGATCGCGGGCACTTCAGTCGCCGTTGCGGCGACCATTGGGGCGGGACCAGATCAGGCTGTAACCCTCGCCGTCCTCGTCATCGAAGAGATTGGCGAAGATCGGGGCGTTGAAGCTCGGATCGTCGAGCTTGAGGCTCAGATAGTCGCGCCCCTCGTTGGAGCGCCGGGACCAGGCCGCCCCGATCTCCACCCTGCCTACGAAGACGCGGTGGCTGGGGGCGTTGTCGTTCGCGCGCGTGGTCTCGGGAGCGATACGGACGTTGGGGGTCTGGAGCGAGAGGGTGACGATCTCGCCGTTATACCCGTTGCCGACTTTCTTGAAGGTGCCGATGGTGGCCATGATACTCTCCGTGATCTCTGTTATCGAGCCCGCACCATTGCGGCCTCGATGGCGATCGGACAGACGGAGGCGAGCGGCGGCGCATCCCTTGGGGCCGAAGCGCAGCGGAGGACGGCG
The DNA here is from genome assembly GCF_009834365.1 of Komagataeibacter xylinus. Classification (NCBI taxonomy): domain Bacteria; kingdom Pseudomonadati; phylum Pseudomonadota; class Alphaproteobacteria; order Acetobacterales; family Acetobacteraceae; genus Komagataeibacter; species Komagataeibacter xylinus. The sequence continues at coordinate 240,580 of NZ_CP041348.1, forward strand.
GGACAGAATTTTCTTGGTGCGCGAGGAATGACGGCGCAGCCGGCAGGGGAAGAAAATTATGGCCCGTTGTTGCGCCATAGCCGATCGAGGCGTAGCCGGCCTTCGGCTAGATCAGCCATCTTGAGAGGCAGCATGCGTGCGCGGCCCGACAGAGCACACATCACGGAGACTATGGCGACCGGCACAGCGCACGAGATCCGGCGGCAACCAGAATGACGGCGTCATCCTCCCTCCATACCAGCCCACCGAACCGGCCCGTTCCGGGACTGCGCCTCACCGGACATGCCCGGCTTCCCCGTTGCGATCGGCCTGCGGGAAATCAGAGCGCCAGTTCGTTTGCTTCAACAGGCGGACCGTATCTGGAACAGCGCGTCGCATCCGCGCTTCGCTGCCCATCGCTCCCCGCCTCTCGATGACGTGGAAAGACAGGCAGGTACCTGATCCATGCCTGCCCGCCGGCTGCCGCGCAGGCGGTCAGACCCGCGCGACGCTCCCGTTGGCCGGTTCGGGCGGGGCCATGCCGGTAAAGCGGACGAACGCGGTGATGCCGACCGCAATGGCGCCGATGACCGAAAAGAAGAGCTGCCAGACGACGGACGGCATCATCATCTCGGCGAGACCGTGCGTGGCGCTATAACCGGCAATGATGGCGGGCACGGTATAGAGCAGGACGATCAGCCCTCTCAGCCAGATCCACGGCGCGCAGGCGAGTGCGATCTGACCGGCGACGAAAGTCGCTATCCCCGCCACGACGCCGACGATCAGGGCGCCAATCACTCCGGCACCGGTATGAAACGCCCAGAGCCCGGCATACAACCCGCCAGCAAACGGCAAGGCGAAGACCGCGAGCGTGAACATGAGCCAGCAGAAAAATCCGATGCCGGCGACGATCAGGAACGGTGCGAAGATCACCATGGTGGCGGCTCCCGTAAAGATGACATGATCTGACGGTCACGCCTGCCACCACCACCACGGCGCAATCCGCATCATAGAGAAAACGATGTATCGACGGAACGAGAATCGTACTGACGTCCGCCAAGCGGACGTGCATCGTGGGGCTGCTCAGGGAGACAACGTCATGGCGGACATCACGGGACGCGAACTGCATCTGGTCAAAAAGGCGCTCGCCATTGCAGTGCTGGCCATTGAACAGCAACCAGGGCCGTTTCAGTCCTATTCGGACATGCAGGACATGAAGGGCCTGCTCGACCTTCTGGCGCCCGGCGATACCGAGCTGGCCTTCTATGCCCGTTCCGCGCGGATCGCCGTCACGGGTAATCCGGACTGAAGACGGCGCTCACGCGCCGCCTCCGAACCGCAGGACCGGGATACCGAGGCGCTTCGCCTTGTCGGCCAAATTCTCCTGGATACCGGTTCCGGGAAAGACGATGACGCCAATCGGCAAGGTATCGAGCATGGCGTCGTTGCGGCGGAAGGGCGCGGCCTTGGCATGCTTCGTCCAGTCCGGCTTGAAAGCGATCTGCACGATCTCGCGGTGATCAGCCCAGCGAGACGCGACGAACTCCGCGCCCCTGGGCGAACCACCATGCAGCAGCACCATGTCGGGATGCTTGGCACGGACCTTGTCCAGCCGGTCCCAGATCAGGATATGGTCGTCGAAGTCCAGCCCCCCGGTCACGACGACCTTGGGGCCGGGCGGGACCAGCAATTCGCTCTCGGCGCGGCGTCGGGCGTTGAGAAAGTCACGGCTGTCGATCATAGAGGCCGTCATGGTCCGCCGCGATACCAGCGAGCCGGTCTTCGGCCGCCACGCGCTCAGGGTCAGCCGCTCGAACTGCTCCTGCGCCTCGTCGCGGAAGATCTCGTAGGCGTTGCGGCGTTCGATCAGTGTCAGCCCTTCGGCGATCAGTCGCTCCAGTTCCACCGAGCGGATCTCGCTGCCATCCTGATCCTGCTGGCTGCGTTTCTGCGCCTGCTCGTTGCGGTCAAGCTCACGCTCGACCTGGCCGACCATGCGGTGGAAGATGTTCACGGTGGACCAGAGCAGCGCTTCGAGGTCCGGTTCCAGCCGTGTGTCAGTCAGCGTCGCGGCGACGGCGTCGAAGATGTCGGCCACAGCACCCCCGATGCGCGGAGCTTCGGGCAGCGGCCTTGGATCAGGCTCGTCCTCGAAGGGACGGTAGCCATACATCTGAAGTTCAGCCAGCACATGGGCGGTGGATGAAGCGGCGTGCGGCGGTTCAAAATCATCGGTGCGGGTCATGATGCGGTCCTCCCAGGTCTCCGGCCGCGCCCTTCGCGGCCTTTCCGGGGGCGGATAGCGGCAGACCAGGGACGGGCCGGAACCGCGCGCTCGCGCGCGGCCGCAGCACAGCGAAGGATGGCAGGGGGCCGGCTATTTTGCTTCGCGATGTAAAGCGCCCCCAAAGGGGCGCGACGGAAAATAGCTGGCTCACGCCATTGAAGGCCCGGCCCGGCTGACGCCCGCTCCCCACTTGAAAGGCCGGGGCGCGAACCTGCCGAACGGGAGGCACGACAGGACCGCCGATAGAAGACGGAAACCGCCCGCCCCTCTTTCCGGCCCGCTCATGTGCCGGCAGTCTCCAGAAACCGTGCCACGTCCGGTGGCGCAAGTTGCGGATGCAGGATCGCCCGCAGTGCGCCGCGTCCGAGCGCCCGGAGATCATCGTTGAAATCGCCCAGCCGTGGCGACAGCCCGATCACCTCGATCCCGGCGTCATCCGCGCGGGCGTGCAGCGTCGCCAGCGCCTGATCCCCGGCCGGATCATCGTCGCGCAGCACGTAGAGCCGGCGCAGCAGCGGCGGAAAGATCAGGGCGGCGAGATGCGCCGAGGACAGGCATGCGGCCAATGGCAGATCGGGCAGAACCTGCCGCAGCGACAGCACCGTCTCGATGCCTTCCCCGGCGGCGAGCACATCGGATGCCACCCCAAAGCGCACGGCATGGCCGAGCAGCCCGCCCAGGGCGCGACGCGGATGATCGACCGGCGCCTTGCCGCGCCCTTCCGCCGCCAGCCAGGTGCGATGCACACCGGTCAGAGTGCCGTCGAGATCGGTGACGGCGGCGATCATGGCGGGCCAGGTCTCGGTCGGACTGTCCTCGTCCGGGCGGTAAAAGCAGCGCGGATGGAAGCGCAGGGCGCCGGCTCCGTGCAAAAGCGTAATATCGCGTCTACGGAGATACGCTTCTACGGATGTACCCACGATCGGCCCGGACATGGCCCAGAGCCGATGTGCGGCTTCAGAAGAACTGGCAGAGCCACGCTCACGGGCCGGACGGTCCTGTGACGACGGTACCGGATCGGGACGCGGCAGGCTGAGAAAGGCGCGCGCCTCGTCGGCCACGTCGCGGAAATCCACCAGGCCGAGGCTTTCGCGGATCACGTCCAGCAGGTCGCCATGTTCAGCGGACTGCGCGTCCGTCCATTTTCCCGCCCTGCCGTTGGCGGTGTTTTGCAGCCGGACAAACAGCGACCGGCCGGGCGTGTTGCGTACGTCACCGACCAGCCAGTAATTGCCGTGACGACGACCAGCGGACAGATACCGACGGCACACCGCCTCTGCGTTCTCCGCCAGACGGCGGGCCAGATCGCCCGCGTCATGCAAGGTCATCGCCCTGCCCTCCTGTGTCGGGATTGCCTCCGTCCAGGGCGATCGCCAGCCAGCGATCGGTGGTCATCCATGAAATCGTCTTGCGCCTGCCAAGGTCAAGCAGATGCGCGCCTCCGCTGAAGGCGCCGATCCGGGGACGTGAACAGCTATTGGCCCACTGGAACCCCCATCGCCCCCGCAGCCGGAATGCCCGCGCACAGCGTAGCACGAAATCCACCACCTGATGCGGATCGCCGGTTGTCTCATCGTGCATCCAGAGTTTCGTGCCACCATATTCAGGCACGATCGACAGGACAAAACCGTCAGAGGGCGGGTCTTCCGCCGCCAGTTCGTCGATGAATTCATTGTAGAGGTCGAGCGCCTTTGCGGCATTGTCCACTGTGCCCACATCGAGAACGCAGGAAAAATGCGTGAAGAAATCAGCCATCGGAAAACTCCCGAAACGAAAAAGCCCGGCGCGGTGGCCGGGCTCGTAAAAACGTATTGGCGGAAAAGCGTGCAGTCGGCTTTCAGGAAGCCCGTTCCATCAGCCTGCGGGCCTTCTCTTCCAGATCCAGCCGCGTATCCTGATTGGCCCTGGTGCGGGCCAGTGCGGTAATCCCCTGCACGAAATCGAACACGCTCTCGGGCTTGCGCCCTTCCTCATGCAGCACGGTTTCGATGATCTTCGCCGTCTCTGGCTTCGAGAACCCGCGACGACGCAGGAAACTTTCGCGGTCCTCATCGGTTCTGGCCACCAGCGCCTTGCGCGAAGCCTGAATGCCGGAGACGAACGAGGCCGGGCTGGCCGTGGCGAAATTCCGTAGCGCTGGTGTCGCCTGATGCACGAAACGGGATGCTGCAAACTTGCTATGCCGGATCGTGATCTGTTCGAAATTTTCCACGCCCCAGAGCATGCGGTTTTGACACACTCCGCGCAGGTAAAAGGAGGCGATGCCGAGGCTCTTGCTGCCGACTTCGGAATTCCAGGCGTAGAAACCCCGGAAATAGAGATCGGGATCACCGTTGGGCAGACGTCCCGCCTCGATCGGATGCGTATCATCCACGAGGAATAAAAAAACGTCCCTGTCTGACGCGTAGAGTGTCGTGGTTTCCTTCGTGATGTCCACGTACGGATTATGGGTCATGGTCGCCCAGTCGATCACACCCGGCACCTTCCAGTTGGTATCACCTGTGCCATCGCCGGCGATCTTGCGCACCGCCCCAACCAGCTCATGGTCCCAGATGCGGCCGTAATCCGGCCCCGTGACGGCGCGCAGTTCCACACGCCCGTCCTCGGTTTCCAGCGTCTTGACCAGTTCGGCCCGGTGCGACAGCAACCCGTGCTGCAGGTTGATTGCCGCCAGCGGAGCCGGAAGATTGCGCAGGTACGACGAGGGGGCACCAACCAGGCTGCACATCTGGCCAAAGGACCAGTGTGTGGGAGCAATCGGGTCATTCTGCCCCGGCACGGTCAGGGTCAGGCGCTCGGCATTGTCGCGGCTCGCCTCCACTCGGATGGCGCGGCTTTCTACCGTGCGGGCCGTGGCGCGCTCGGCACGGCCAAGAGTGGCCGCGTGCAAATCAGATAGGGACAGATACCGCTCGTCATCGGGGCGCGAGAACCATTCGGACGAGACGCGGGCACTACGCTCCCCGCGCGAAGGATCGATCCGGAAGCCGCCGGACGCCGCACCACGGAACGCAGGGGGCAGGATGGTGGTTGTGGTCATGGAAAACTCTCCTCTGATACCGGTTATTCGGCACCAGAGGCGAAACCACCCTCTTCCTCCTATGACTACTTCCCGCGCGGGACCCCATCCGACCACGGAGACACCCTGCCCCTCGTTCCGCAACACGGCGAGGCCGCAGCCTCGCCGAAATCACGACGGCAACGGGGGGTAAACTGCCTGTCCGTTTTCTGGCTGACTTACACAGGAAACGGCCGAAACATGGCCCTTATAACGACGCGCCATTATTGAAGTGTGCGTTGAAAAACGGTATGGCGATCACGCGTCGATGCACGTCGCTGACTGAACATTTCATTATGCTGCCTGCCCAATGACGACCCCTCCCAGCGCGCTGATACCGACTACCACCAGGGGTGGCGCCCGCCAGACGGTCAGCAGGACGAAACCGACCAGCACGATCCCGAAATCCGCCGCCGACCTGACCGCGCTCGTCCAGACCGGTGTATAGAGCGCCGCCCCCAGCAGGCCCACGACCGCTGCGTTGACGCCGCGCATCGTCGCCTGAACGGCCCGCTGGCTGCGGAAGGTGTCCCAGAAGGGCAAAGCTCCGATCAGGACCAGGATGCCCGGCAGAAAGATGCCGAAAAGACCGAAAGCGGCACCGGCAACACCGTGGGGAGATTGCCCGACGACCGCGCCGAGATAGGCCGCGAACGTGAAAAGCGGCCCCGGAACCGCCTGTGCCGCGCCATAACCGGCGAGAAAGGTGTCGTCGCTGACCCAGCCCGATGTCACGAAAGCCTCGTGCAGCAAGGGCAGCACGACATGACCGCCACCGAACACGAGCGCGCCTGACCGGTAGAAGGCGTCGAACAGGGAAACGCCCTCTGGTGCGCCATGGCGGGCGAGAACGGGCAGACCGAAGAGCAACGCCAGAAAGAGAGCCAGTGCGACGATCCCTGCACGATGCGATACGGGCACTGTAATATGCTCGCCATCTGACGTCTGCACAGAGCGGCAAAGCCACAAGCCGGCGAGGCCCCCGAGAACGATGGCCGCGATCTGGGCAAGCGGTGAGATGGCGAACAGAACGATGAGCGCGGCCGTGACCGCGATCGAAGCTCGCGTCCGGTCCGGACACAGCGTGCGCGCCATGCCCCATACGGCCTGTGCGACGATGGCGACGGCGACGAGTTTCAGTCCATGCAGAAGGCCTGCACCAGTCGGGCCGGCAAGCGCGTTCGCGCCATAGGCGAAGAGGACCAGTATAAGTGCCGAAGGCAGGGTGAACCCCGCCCACGCCGCAAAACCGCCTGCATAACCGGCCCGCATCAGGCCAATGGAAAATCCCACCTGGCTGCTCGCGGGACCGGGCAGGAACTGACACAGCCCGACGAGATCGGCATAGGCGCGCTCATTGAGCCACCGGCGTCGGACGACGAATTCGTCCCGGAAATACCCGATATGCGCGATCGGCCCGCCGAAGCAGGTGACGCCCAGCCTGAGAAAGATGAGGAGCACCTCAAGAGCCGACCCCGGTCTTTCTGGTCCCACGCCACGCGGCACGATCGTCATTGGGTCGATACTTTCTTATTTTCCCGTTCGACAGGAGACAATTCCCATGAACCGGCATTCATGTGGAGCTGCTGATGACAACAAAAAAATCATCACTTCTGGCTTGTTGGCGACCCAGCATCACGGTGTGCCCAGTCATACAATCAGACAGGATACTGACCGCCTCACTGACGGAGCAAGAAACACTGCGGCAACATGCGCCCGAGAACTTTGTCCTTCAGGACGAACTGATGAAAAAGCGCCGCCGCGCCATGGCCTGTCGCAAGACCCATAATCAACCAGGCGTTCCAGTAATGTAGCGTCTGAAACCACGTCACGGTTTCCGCCGGGAACCGCGCGAACGGGGATGGAATCAGGAGGCCGAAAAAACTCATCGTCTGCCCGGCACCCCATCGCCAGAGATAGCCCAGCAAGATTTCCGCCAGAAGCAGCACATAGAGCGTGTACTCTGCTCCAAGGGCGAATACCCGGTCCACAGGCACGAGAAGGTCCGACAGATGCCGGCCTTTCGTCAGACGCCAGACAATGCGGAACACCATAATTGCGGTCAGCAGGATGCCGGCTGTCAGATGCGCGACCACCATCAGATGATGGACGGGTTTTGTTGGCCAGTTCCAGGTTTCGCCAAGAGCAAACTGAAGCAGCACCAGAAAGGCCGTCATCCAGTGAAGGATGATCGTCGGCCTGTCGTAACGCAGCAGGCTATCTGTGATGTCCGGCGTTGAATAAGGCATATACGTCTCGGCAAAAAAGAACCCTGAATCCACTTCCGTATCATGCTTACCTGACAGGATTCTGAACAGAACAGATTTTCCTAAAACATAAACAATATTGAAAATAACTCGCAATATCAGAATGAAATATCTGTTGTCGCGGCAAATGATGCATCTTAACCTTTATTTGTATTCACCAGAAGCAGCAGGTCATCTTATGTCGCGTCTCCATCCTTTGGCCGAACGTCATGCCGTCGAGAAACTGGGATGGCTGCGTGCGGCTGTTCTCGGCGCCAATGACGGAACGCTGTCGACCGGCAGCCTCATCGTCGGCGTTGCCAGTTCTCATGCGACACGCGGCAGCATTCTCGTCGCGGGACTGTCCGCGCTTGTCGCGGGCGCCCTGTCCATGGCGGCGGGCGAGTATGTCTCGGTCAGTTCCCAGGCCGATTCCGAACACGCCGACATCGCCCGCGAGAAACAGGAACTGGTCACGGACTGGGAGGGCGAAGTCACCGAACTGGCCGGGATTTATCAGAAGAGAGGGCTGGATAAAGACCTCTCGCGCAAGGTCGCCGTTGCCCTCATGAAGCATGATGCGCTCGGTGCCCATGCAAGGGATGAACTGGGTCTGTCCGAAGCCACGGCGGCACGACCCATACAGGCGGCATTCGCCTCAGCAACCGCCTTTTCATCCGGAGCACTACTGCCTGTGCTGGCGGCGGTTCTGACGCCCGTGGCGTGGGTGTCCTGGGGCGTGTCCCTGACGTCCGTCGTGGTTCTCGCTGTTCTGGGGGTCGTTGGCGCGATTGCCGGCGGCGCAGCGCCTCTGCGCCCAGCACTGCGTGTGACGTTCTGGGGTATTGTGGCAATGATCGTCACGGGCGGGATCGGCCGCCTGTTCGGCGTGTGAAGCCGCGTTCCAAGCTCTGAACGAGGCATGTCCTGGGTAGTCTTGACTTCATCCCATATATCTGTGATCGTCGATTTATGGATACAGAATCCGCACTCTCGGCCCTCAACGCGCTGTCCCAGTCCACGCGGCTGGAGATCTTCCGCCTGCTGGTGCGCCACGAACCGGACGGACTACCCGCCGGAGACGTCGCGCGGCATCTCGATGTCCCGCAGAACACGATCTCGGCCCATCTTGCCACCCTGACCCGTGCCGGCCTGCTGACCTCGCAGCGCCACAGCCGGCTGATCGTCTATCGTGCGTGTCTTCCGCGCCTGCGCGACCTGATGCTTTTCCTCGTCAGGGACTGCTGTGCGGGCAGCCCCGAACTCTGCGCGCCCCTGATCGCGAACCTGTCTTCCTGCAGCCCGAGCCCGGCCTCCTGCCCATGACCGTCACCATCTACCACAATCCGGCCTGCGGCACGTCGCGCAACGTGCTGGCACTGATCCGCAATAGCGGCGAGGAGCCCAGGATCATCGAATATCTGAAAACCCCACCGAGCCGCGCGGAACTGTTCGATCTGATCGCCCGTATGGGGGTTCCGGTGCGCGCGGTCCTGCGGGAAAAGGGCACGCCCTTTCACGAGCTCGGCCTCGATAATCCGGCCCTGAGCGATGATACGCTGATCGACGCCATGATCGCACACCCGATCCTGATCAACCGGCCCATCGTCGCAACGCCACTCGGTGTTGCGCTCTGCCGTCCGTCCGAAACGGTGCTGGATATTCTTCCCTCCCCACAGCGCGGCGCATTCGCCAGGGAGGACGGCGAGAAGATCGTGGATGAGGCCGGAAAGCGGATCGTCTGATGCTGGCCCTCGCCATTTTCATTGCAACGCTGGTCTTCGTCATCTGGCAGCCACGGGGTCTCGGCATCGGCTGGAGTGCGATGGCCGGTGCCGCCGTGGCACTGGCGACCGATGTCATCCACTGGCACGATATTCCTGTCGTCTGGCACATCGTCTGGGACGCGACCTTCACCTTTATCGCGCTGATCGTCATCTCGCTGTTGCTGGATGAGGCAGGGTTCTTCCATTGGGCCGCCCTGCACGTCGTACGCTGGGGCAAAGGGCGAGGCCGGACGCTATTCCCGCTGATCGTGGTGCTGGGAGCGGCCATTGCAGCGGTTTTCGCCAATGACGGCGCGGCGCTGCTGCTGACGCCCATTGTCATCGCTATCCTGACGCAACTGCGCCTGAGCCATGGCGCGGCGCTGGCCTTTATTATCGCCACTGGGTTCGTCGCGGATACCACCAGCCTGCCGCTTGTCATTTCCAACCTGGTGAACATCGTCAGCGCCAATTTCTTTGGCATTGCGTTTGATCGCTATGCCGCGATCATGGTCCCTGTCGATCTGGTGGCGCTGGGCGCGACGCTGGCTGTGCTTTGGCTGTGGTACCGGCGGCAGGTGCCTGCGACCTATCCCGTCGCCGAACTGCCAGCACCCGCTGCGGCAATTCGTGACCACCATGTATTTCGGGCGGCATTTCCGCTGCTGGTCCTCGTTCTGGCGGCCTATTTCCTGACAGCGCCGTTTCATATCCCGGTCTGTGTTGTAGCCTGTCTGGCCGCCGGAACCCTGTTGCTCGTCGCCGGATATGGCCGGGTGATCCCTGTTCGCAAGGTGCTGATAGGCGCACCATGGCAGATCGTGATCTTCTCGCTGGGCATGTATCTGGTGGTGTATGGCCTGCGCAATGCCGGGCTGACCGACTACCTTGCGGCCGCACTGGTCTGGCTTGGCCATCAGGGGCCGTTCATCGCCACCATCGGCGCCGGCTTTCTGGCGGCTGTTCTGTCGTCCATCATGAACAATATGCCGAGTGTGCTGGTCGGGGCACTGGCGATCCAGCAGGCTCACGACATCACGCCGCTGACACGCGACCTGATGGTCTATGCCAACATCATCGGCTGCGACCTCGGGCCGAAATTCACGCCGATCGGCAGTCTCGCGACACTGCTCTGGCTGCATGTGCTGGCATCCAAAAATCATCGGGTCACATGGAGGCAGTATATGAAGGTCGGACTGGTGATCACCCCGCCCGTCCTGCTGGCAACACTCGCGGCGCTGGCCCTATGGCTGCCCCGGATCAGTCACCCGTAATACACGACAGGACCGATATATATGACCGAACCTGAGCTGCCAGCCTTGCATCCGGAGTATCTTGAACCGGTCGATCTCGCGCGGCTGGAACCGCAACCGCGTGTGGACCATCCGCCGCGTATCCTTCTGCTCTATGGCTCTTTGCGTCCCCGCTCGTTCAGCCGCCTGCTGGTGCTGGAGGCAGAGCGCATTCTGAAAGTCCTCGGCGCCGAGACACGGGTGTTCGACCCGACCGACCTGCCGGTAGCGGATTCCGTGCCCGCGACCCATCCGAAAGTGCAGGAACTGCGGAAACTCTCGATCTGGTCGGAAGGTCAGGTCTGGTGCAGCCCCGAACGGCACGGCAACATCACTGCCGTGTTCAAGAACCAGATCGACTGGCTGCCGTTGTTCGAAGGCTCGATCCGCCCGACGCAGGGCCGCACGCTGGCCGTCATGCAGGTTTCGGGTGGATCGCAGAGCTTCAATTCCGTCAATGCCCTTCGGGTGCTGGGCCGGTGGATGCGGATGTTCACCATCCCCAACCAGTCCAGTGTGCCGATGGCCTATACCCAGTTCGGTGACGACGACCGGATGAAACCGTCTCCCCTCTATGACCGGATGGTAGATGTCATGGAGGAGCTGATGAAGTTCACATGGCTGCTGCGCGACCGGGCCGACTACCTCGTTGATCGCTACAGCGAACGCAAGGCGGAATTCCGTCTCCCGGAAAGTCTGTGAGCCGGGCAATGGCGGAACAGTTCGATGTTGTGATCGTGGGAGGCGGTCAGGCGGCCCTCGCCGCGTCGTATTTTCTACGACGGACCGGACTGCGTTACGTCATTCTTGATAACGGGACGCAGGCGGGTGGTGCATGGGTGCATGGCTGGGACTCCCTGCATCTGTTTTCACCCGCGTCCTACAGTTCGCTGCTCGGCTGGCCGATGCCAGACACGCCGGATGGCGGCTATCCGACCCGTGACGAGGTGTTGGACTATCTGCACCGCTACGAGGCGCGCTATGCGCCGCCGATCCGCCGTCCTGTAACGGTCGGGCGCGTGGAACGGGCCGGTGGGAAATTCCTGAATATCCGCACAAACGCGGGCGATTTTCTGAGCCGTGCCGTCATCGGTGCGACCGGCACATGGTCGGTCCCGTTCGTTCCTGATGTCGCGGGGCATGAATTCTTTGGCGGGACGCAGATCCATTCCGCGCACTATCAGAGCGCCGCACCTTTTGCCGGTCGGCGCGTGCTCGTGGTCGGTGGCGGCAATTCCGGGGCGCAGATCCTGCCGGAAGTGTCACTGCTCGCGAACGCAACGTGGGTGACGCTGGAGGATCCGGTATTCCTGCCCGACGATGTGGACGGACGGGTTCTGTTCGAACGGGCGACCGCACGTGTTTTGGGCAACGCCGGCGCCATGCCGACAGGAGGCTTTGGCGATATCGTCATGGTGCCACCCGTGCGGGCCGCCAAGGCGCGCGGCGTACTCCACGCGGTACGGCCGTTCGTGCGCATGACGGCAACGGGCGTCGTCTGGCCCGACGGGCGGGAAGAAGCCATTGACGCGATCATCTGGTGTACAGGCTTCCGTCCCGCGCTCTCTGCATTTGCACCACTCGACGTGATCGAGCCGGACGGGCTGATTCACGTGAACGGGCAGCAGGCCATCAGGGAGCCACGCCTGTGGCTGCTGGGGTATGGTTCCTGGTGCGGCCCCGCATCCGCAACCCTCCTGGGGGCGGGCCGTGTCGCGAGATCCATGGTCCGGCAACTGGCGGGCTGGCTTGCGTCGCCGACACAGGATGTCCGCTTACCAAAACCTTGAGCGACTCTCTTTACGACCGACATGTAGGCGACTGCCGCCTGTCTGCTCCTACATCACTGAGCAGACAGGCGGACTAGGGGGGGAAGCCGAATGTCTGCTTCAGAACTGGCCTGATCATAAACTGCCACCATGGGAGCACGTATAGTCCTTGAATTTTCCATGAGGATTTTTCAGATTCTGACACGTGAGGATGAGGCCGTATAACTATTTCGGGTAATCTTCCGTCAAATGCAGAATCGACTGGCTGCGAAAAAAGTCAGGAGAACTAATTATCAAACGGAGAAAGTGCTTCAATAATTCGGCATTCTGAAATATTACCTCCCCCGCATGATTCTATCATCGTAGAAAGTTCATGGCGCAATGCGATGAGATCCGCAATTTTGCGCTCAATTTCTGCCATATGGTCACGAGCAATTCTATCAACTGTCTTACAATCCTGGGTTCCCTGATCCGTTAGGGATAATAGAGCTCTTACCTGGTCTAATGAAAAACCCAGATCCCGAGATCGACGAATAAAAGACAGTCTCGCGAGTGCCTCATCATCATAAGTGCGATAATTGCCATCGGTCCGCTGTGGCGGAGCCAGAAGACCGATCCGTTCGTAATAGCGGATCGTCTCGACTTTGGTATTCGTCGCCTTCCCCAAGGCACCAATCGATCGCATTCCCTGCCTCTTGACCCTGTAGTTGCTACAGGGAGCATACATTAAAACAGATGATTCGTCAGGGAGGCACTGGATGGCAGGAGGATGCTGTGGTGGATGCACAGATACGCCGCTACCAATCAATAAATCATGGCGGAGAGCGCTCCTGATCGCGCTTTTTCTCAATGCCAGCATGTTTGCCGTTGAAGCTGGGGCTGGCGTGTCGGTTGGATCTGCATCCGTACAGGCGGACGCGATTGATTTCCTTGGCGACAGCGCCAACTACGCAATAAGCCTCAGTGTTGCCGGAATGGCATTGCGATGGCGAGCTGGCGCGGCCTTTCTGAAAGGCCTGACCCTGTTCATGGCTGGGCTATGGGTAATGGCCAATGCTGGGTGGATAGTAATGAACAGCAACCATCCGCCTCACCCAGACGCAATGGGCGGCATTGGTCTGCTTGCCCTCGCGGTCAATCTGGCCTGTGCCCTCATATTATGGACACACCGGAAAGGTGATGCCAACCGCCGTTCTGTATGGATCTGCTCTCGTAATGATGCGATCGGAAATGTTGCCGTTGTGCTGGCAGCTCTGGGCGTGTTTGGCACTCGTTCTGCGTGGCCGGATATTGCGGTAGCTGCCATCCTTGCGATGCTTGGTATTAGTGGAGGTGTGCAGATTATGCGACAATCGAGAGTAGAACTAACAGATAACAAATCAGATATATCACGACATATCAATGTATAAATCATATAATACTCTAGAATATATTAAGCAGGTAAGGAGACGCACACGCTATAATGCGGCATTCATTCTCCTGATTTTTCCCCTGCTCTGTGGCTGTACAAATAGTGATCACTCAAATATTTCGCCGGAATCAGATGTCCAGAAATTTTCCAGCCGTCAATTTACGGATGCCGGATTGCAAGAATTCATTACAAAAGTTCTCGGACCAAACGTATCGAGTCAGGAAAACGCATGGGGCATCACTCGCCTGACGCTTGCTACCTTGTATTTTCATCCCGATATCCTTGTAGCTAAAGCTGAACTGGAAACGGCTCGCGCTGGAATCAAGACAGCCGGTCAACTGCCCAATCCCAGTTTCACGGTGCTGGGTGGCCCATCGGCTCATTACGTCGGCTACGGCGCGTCAATACTGATCGAATTTTTCGGCAGGCGTTATCACCGTATCAAAGAAGCCAGATATCGGGCTGCCGTCGCGCAATGGGAAGTCATCAATACTGCATGGAAACTACGCAGCGACACGCGGTCTGCTCTTCTCGGCGTCTGGGCTGTATCCGGGCGCCTCAAGCTTGTGGAAGAGACTGCGGCAGCTAAACGCGAACTCTTTACCCTGGAACAGGCACGTTTTGATCAGGGGCGAGCATCCGCTCTCGAAATATCGCAGGTACGGACGGAAATGATCCATGCCGAGTTGTCTGTCAGTGATCTGCGGCGCGAGTATGCCGTCCGTAAGGCAGCTCTGGCAGGAGCAATCGGGGTTCCTGCCGAAGCACTTGATTCCATTGCTCTTGATACAAAAGCATTTGATGTCTGTCCCGACCTCATGGAATACCGCGATTCACAGGACATGAGATACCAAGCCGTAATGCAACGCGCGGATCTGCGGGAACTTCTTGCGTCTTATGACGCCGCCCGACAGGCTCTACGGGTCGAAGTTTCCCGACGCTATCCCGATGTCACCATCAGTCCCTCCTATAACTGGGATTTTTCAAATCGCTTTGAGGTAAATCCCTCTCTGCAAATTCCGATTTTCAATCAGAACGAAGGCCCCATAGCTGAAGCTGTTGGGCAGGAGCATGAGGCGGCGGCTCGTCTCCGGCGTGCAGAGAACACGGTGTTTAAGTCCATCTCGCAGGCTACGGCCAATTACCGCGGCACGACATCAATTCTGCTACAGGCGGATGAACTTGCCAAAACCGTACGGGTAAGGCTGAACCAGATGCAGCACCGCCTTCAGTCAGGCGCAATCGACCGACCAACGATGGTTATGACTCATATAGAGCAGATTCAAGCAGAGACCGCTCTTCTTGAAGCAGAAATTCAGCAACGGCAAGCCATAGGTCAGATCGAAGATGGCATGCAGCAGCCCATTTTTGATCACACCAGTGCCGCGCAGGTTTCCGGCCTGCTTGAAAATAACCAAAGGAACTCACCATGAAAGCGAGGGCCTTCTGGCTGCCTCTTGTAGGTCTTTCTGTCTTCCTAGAGCATAATCCGATCAGTCTGGTTCATATCCAGCGGCGGTGAAGCACGCTGCGGCCTGGCGATGAGAGATATCGTCAATTGCTCCACAGACGGTATTTTGAAGAGCGTCGAGGGTTCGCGGTGCCACCCGTCTGATCCACGCCTTCATTTTGGCGAAGATGTTTTCGATCGGGTTGAAATCAGGACTGTAGGGCGGCAGGAACAACAACCTGGCGCCGACTGCCTCCACAGCCTCGCGGGCAGCGGCTCCTTTATGGGCGGGCAGATTGTCCAGAATGACGACGTCTCCCGGCGACAGGGTTGGAACGAGCACCTTGCGGGTATAGGCGGCAAACCATTCGCCGGTCATTGGGCCGTCCAGCATCATCGGTGCTGTCATGCCGGAGAGGCGCAGCCCGCCGATGAACGTCGTGGTTTTCCAGTGCCCGTGGGGCACGGACATCCGACAGCGCGTGCCCCGTTGTGACCGCCCCCGCAGGCGGGCCATCTTCGTTGAGACGGCTGTTTCGTCGATGAAGATCAGACGGGCCGGATCAAGGTCAGGCTGACTGTCAAACCAGGCCTCGCGCCGCTGTGCGACGTCGGGCCGTGTCTGCTCGCTGGCGTGCGCCGTTTTTTTTGATGGTCATGTCGTGACGGTCGAGACAGCGCCAGATCGTACTCGGCGCAAAGCGGACACCGTGTTCCGCTGCAAGTGTCTCCGCCAGTTCGACAAGGGAAATATCGGCCTTTGTTTCAATCGCGGCCAGCAGGAAGGCTGACCACGCTTCAATCCGGTGAGAACGGCGATCACCGCCCTGTTTAAGCGCATGGTCACGACCGCTGGCCTGCCACTCGGCAACCCAGCGGATAACGCTCGACGAAGACACACCAAAACGAACCGCCGCCGCACGACGGGTCATGCCAGAGGCAACAGCCGCAATCGTGCGGCGGCGAAGGTCAGCAGACAGGGCTCGGGTCATACGGGCCGGCCTCCATACCGGCACATAGTATGAATCAGATTTCGACCAGTATGGGAATCTTAAAATGAACCTATTAGATCAGATTATGCTCTAGTTCTAAACGTGGCGGACATTGCTATTGCAGATGATGATGATCCACCAGTTTCGGTTCTTGGCGCAGAGGCGACCGTGACGGTCTCCCCGGAAGCAGTTACGAAGAGTGGCATCGCTTCTGCACGACCCAGCATCGTGCCTTGGAGAAAGTTGGTTCCCGCCTATGGTTACGTTCTGAACGCAACACAACTTATCACTCTTGTTAGTGATTATGCTGACATGAAAGCGCGGCTGGAGAGCATGCAGGCACAGCAGACGCTTGCCCGTGCGAAACTCGATCGTGACAAAGGACTGTATCGCGACCGGCAGAATATCTCTCAGGAACAATTCCAGGAGACAACAGCCAGATTTCAGTCCAACTCAGCTATGGTAAAAGCAGAACAGGTCCGGGTGAATAACGCACTTAATATTATCAGACAGCAATTTGGTTCGGTCATATCTGACGCTACCGAAAAAAATACAATTTTCATTACACAGTTACTTCAACAACAAGTGGTCTTGGTCAAGGTGACCCTTCCACCAGATACGGATCTACCAACCCCACCAAGTCAGGCGGATGTGACCGATTATGGAAACACGGGTGGACACGGGACAATGCTCCACTATTTGTCTCCTGTAACCATGACCGATCCTGCTATTCAGGGGCGTAGCTTTTTCTATTTTGCGTCGGCTGAAAGTCAGCTTGTCGCGGGCATGAATGTTTCCGTTCTCCTGCCTACCGAAGAGGAACGTCCCGGTATCCGGATACCTGCATCAGCTATTATCTGGCTGCAAGGTAAGTCGTGGATATACCGTGATAACGGACACGGAAAATTTACACGCCTACCCCTTACGACCGACGTGCCGGACCGAGAAGGTGGCTACCTGATCCAAGATACTCCAGGACAAATCACACACGAAACGCAAATCGTCGTAGGGGGTACGCAATTACTTCTGTCTGAAGAATTCCGAGCTCAGCTTGAATCAGGAGGCGATGACGACTGATGACGGGACGTTCTTTCAGCCTTCAGGCAGCTATTATCGGGTTTTCGATCCGCTTCCGGGGCGTGGTTATCGCAACCGCATGTCTGTTGTTCTTCTATGGCCTGTATGGCTTGAGACATGCCAGCTATGATGTGTTTCCGGAATTCATTCCGCCACGGGTCACGATCCAGACCGAAGCCGCTGGTTTTACGCCGGAACAGGTCGAAACATTGGTTAGTCGCCCAATGGAAATTGCCCTGAGCGGCCTCCCGGGTATTCAGCGCGTGCAATCGACTTCGATTCAGGGACTGTCAGTCGTCAACGTCCTGTTTGCGACATCGACCGATATTTATCGCGCCCGGCAACTGGTCGGGGAACAAATGAATGTTGTTGCACAGCAATTGCCAGCCGGTGTTCATGCTCCGACTATGACGCCACTGACCTCATCCGCCGGTCTGGTACTGGTGATTGGTCTGACGTCGGAACAACAGTCCCTCATGCAGTTGCGCACGCTTACTGACTGGTCATTAAGGCCGCGTCTGCTGGCGTTGCCTGGTGTGGCTGGAGTCAGTGTGTTTGGCGGGGAGCGTCGGTCACTCCAGATACAGGTACATCCAGACCAACTCATCTTGCATCATATCGGACTTGATGACGTCCTTGCGGCTGCCCAGGAAGCAACTGGCATACAGGGGGCCGGCTTTATTGATACCCCGAACCAAAGAGTCGTTCTTCAGTCTGACGGTCAGGCCCTGACGCCAGAAAGTCTGGCCCGCACTGTGATTGTCCGCTCTGATAATGGTGCTGTCACACTGGGCAGTATTGCCACTGTAACTGAAGCCCCTATTCCCGCCTTCGGCGCGGCCAGTATCGAGGGAAAGACAGGCATTGTGGTTAATATATGGGAACAGTACGGTGCCAATACGATGGCTGTGACCCGGGAAATCGAGGCGGCACTTACCGATTTCCGCCCGCAATTGCAGGGACAGGGGATTACATTGCATGCTGACCTGTTCCGACCCGCCAATTTCATTACGACCGCATTGGGGAATGCCACACAAGCATTGCTTCTGGGCGGTTTTCTGGTGGTTGTCGTAATCTTTCTTTTCCTTTTTGACCTGCGAACCGCTGCAATCTGTTGCGCCACCATACCTTTGGCTATTCTGATAGCCCTGTCGTTGCTGGAGACACTCGGGGTTACTTTGAATGCCATGACCCTGGGGGGGCTTGCTATCGCCATCGGCGAGGTCGTGGATGACGCCGTGATCGGGGTCGAAAATGTTACACGCCGATTGCGTGAAAACCGGCTTCTGGTCCAGCCCGCATCTACAGCGCGCGTCGTACTCGATGCATGCGTTGAAGTCCGCAGTGCAGTGGTTTACGCGACCTTTGCTGTCATTATCGTTTTCTTGCCTGTCATCGCCCTTCCCGGACTTTCGGGACGACTGTTTGCTCCACTGGCAACAGCTTATGTTCTTGCGGTCATGGCTTCTCTTGCCGCTGCTGTAACCGTTGTACCTGCACTCTGCGCATGGCTCTTGGCGACGCCTGGAGAAACCCGGAGAGAGCCCCCCCTGGCAGGATGGACCGCCAGAGCTTATGAACGTCTTCTGGCCAGATTAATGCGCCATCCCCGATTTGTTATAGGCGGGATGATCCTGACCACCTTGATAGGGTTTGCGGCCCTTCCATTCCTTGAAAGCGATTTCATTCCTGATTTCAAGGAAGGTCACCTTATCATTCATATGACGGCTGCTCCGGGGACTTCCCTGGAACAGTCTCTGAAATTAGGTAGACAGGTTACAGAAAAACTTCGTCAGCTTCCCGAAATCCGTTCGGTTGCTCAGAGAGTCGGACGCGCCTCGCTGGATGAGGACACGTCTGGACCACATACCAGCGAGTTTGAGGTTGATTTGAATCAGGTGGATGGGAAGGCTTCCCGACAGATTGATGCCCGCGTTCGCAAAGCGCTTGACGGGTTCGTTGGGGCCAGTTTTTCTGTCAGTAGTTTTTTGACGATGCGCGTAAACGAAACCCTTTCTGGTTCGTCTTCGGCTGTGGCAATCAATATTATTGGCGATGATCTGGATGTATTGGATATCCAGGCAAATAATATTGTCCGCATGTTGCATCAGATACATGGCGCAACAGATGTCCGGATAGAAGCACCCCCTGGTGTTCCGGAACTTGCTATTCGGCTACGCCCTGCTGATCTGGAGCGCTGGGGGCTTCGGTCGGCGGATGTACTCCGATCCATCCATACAGCCTGGCAGGGTGAAACCGTGGGGCAGATATACGAGCGTTCTGCGGCTTTTAATGTTATGGTTCGTCTTGATGACGCAAGTCGTAATGATGTTGCGTCTGTCGGCTTCCTGCCACTGCATACTGTTCACGGAAACTACGTACCACTCCGCGCTGTCGCAGACATATATGAGACGAACGGTCGCTATCAGGTGTCACATCTGGGAGCACAGAGAACACAGACTGTCACCGCAAATGTTACAGGACGATCAGCTCAATCTTTCGTTCAGGACGCACGCACGGCTATAGCAAAAAATATCAAACTGCCTCTTGGAACCTACGTTCAATTTACATCCGCAGCGGAAGCTGAATCACAATCACGCAAGGAACTGTTTATAAATTCCGGGCTCGCTGCCATAGCGGTCATGATTCTGCTCTCAATAATCACACAAGGATGGCGCAATCTCGCTCTGATACTCGTCAATCTTCCCTTCGCATTTGTCGGCGGCATTCTGGCAATCATTGTTTCCGGCACAACGCTAACTCTTGGGGCAACAGTCGGCTTCGTTACTCTATTCGGGATTACGCTTCGGAATTCGGTGATGATGATTTCGCATTTTGAGACTTTGGTCGAGCGGGAACATCTCACATGGGGAGTAACAACAGCGCTCCGGGGGGCCAGAGACCGCGTCGTCCCCGTACTCATGACATCGCTCGTTACGGCGCTTGGACTGGCGCCTCTGGCTGTTGATATGAATGCGCCTGGGCGGGAAATCGAAGGACCTATGGCAGCTGTCATTCTTGGAGGGCTCATGACATCAATGATACTTAACCTGTTTGTTTTGCCTATTCTTGCTGTCAAATTTGGTAGTTTTTCTGAAAACGAAACGGGAGTTCCGGAAACCTTGTTCAAGTGACAGGTATGGGCCACTGCTGCACAGAACTACTTGAAGATTATGTCCGATATGCCAATAGAACCCAGAATGAAAACTGCTTCCGTATCACGCTCGGCCACCATTCGGTCTGGCTCGACCTTCTGGTTGGGTTCGGAATTGCCTTCATGAATCTTGACGCTGTCCAGAAAATCTGGATTGCCGCCCGCACCGAACATCATCGTGTCAAGGCCGAAAACCGAAAGCATCGTTGCCCGATCCAAATGATTTATACTCCCTGCCCAGTGGCTTCGGGCGTGTCTTGCTACGGCCAACCTAAGCGCCTGTATTCTTGCTGGTTATTTCCCATAACGATCACCCCACTCTCGGCTCCAAGTGATAGCGGGGGACTGCGCGGACTATGTCCGTTATGCGAAAGGCGAGCCAACCCACTTTTATGTCCGACATGAGGCGACTGCCGCCTGTCTGCTTTGTTTTTTCTGAGTCGACAGACGGTCAATTATGTCGAGTAAAAACCCATTCATGAACGCGTCTCTCATCCGGACAGCACAGGCCTGATCCCTCCATGTGCACAGCAGATCCACACTGAAGAAGTGGAGGCGTCTGGACTGTGAGCGTGCCTCCAAAGGAACGTCCGCTAACATGACTAAGCTGAAGGCCTTTCTGGGCCGATAACCGAACATGTCTCAAGTACATCCCCTCAATCGCTGCCTCGGGCAAACCTAACCCAACGCCGGCTGTCTTGGCATTTATCGCAGTCAGATCTGTTATGGTCACATCATGAATATGCGGGGTCGTTGATGTTACTGGAGCAACGGGATCGGTCATCGAGACAGTCTGCTGCACGAGGCCGGGTTGCGGATCGTGAGATGATCGATCCTGATCTGGCTGGACTCCCTGACAACGACCATCCACATTGGAGAATTGGTCGCCGTAATACCTGAGATCCGTCCATGCTGCACATGCGAAAACTCAATCAGCCAAGGACGTGGCAGACCAAAACGTTACTGACATTGCCACTGCACGATCGCGCATATCGTCTCTATCCGCGCTTCGGTGGTGCGGCTTCCCCAGGTTCACGAGAGGGCAAAGCAGGGGCTCATCACACCGCTGATCGAGATTTTTCGTGCAAATGGGACCTGCGCCTATGTGGGAGATGGGAGCAATTTCTGGCCTGCAGCGCATGTGCTCGACGTTGCCCGTCCTTATAGGCTGGCCATCGAGAAGAGGGCGACGGGTGCTGCGTGCGGCGATCCGGAGTGGTGTGGAGCGCGCGGTGATGACATCGTCTGTGGCGGCCGTAAGCCGAAGGGTCGGTAGCCCGGACTGCGAATGCGACGAGACGGTGTGGACCGATCCGGATCCCTCTGGTGTGGACGCCTATACACGCTCATATCCGGATCAGACGATCAATGTAGTCTTCCTCCACCTCTTGCTGGCGCTATTTACCCAGCCCATATTCCTGCCGTCGTCCGACACTGCTTAACAGACACGGAGGATTCCAAAATGCATTTTTCTCGTATGTTTCAGGCTGGCGTCTTTGTTGCTACACTGGCCTGCGGCGCGGCTGCCCTGCCTGCGCAGGCTCAGGATACGTTGCGCGTCGTTGATGCACGGGGACACCAGGTCGGTATCCTGGTCCCGGTCCAGGGCATCGCAACGACAGCGGCAATGCCTGATATCGACATCATGTTCGAGGCCGTTGATCGCATGATGGCACGCAATATGGCTCTCATGGAGGCGGTCGATCGGACATTGGGCTCGCGGCTGGACGGCGTCCTGCGCGCCGTTCCAGCTGTTGGTCATGACCTCCCGAAACAGAGCATGTCCTGGCAGCGTTTCGAGGCGGTCAGCACCGGTGGACCCACCGCCTGTACGCAGACGATCACGATCACATCAAACGGTCAGGCGGCGCCAATCGTTCATGTGTCACGCACCGGAAGCAAGTCCTGTGCGACGCTCCCCGCGCCGACGGCAGTTGACAATCCCGGAGGTCAAAAGACTGTTTCCACGGCTCTGACGCCCGCCGTCGAGACGCGGATGGAAGTCCCGACAAACGGACGCGCTGGAAGCGCTCTCTAAAACAGGTGGTGGCCGGAAAACCCCGGGCCACCATCATAGAAGGAAAATATATTGATTTTCTGTGATCATCGCCATGATGTTTAACGAATATCAACAAAACCCCTGTAATTTCCGTCCGCAACACCGCCACAAAAAATAAATACAAATATAAATAATAAAATTATCCATGAAAAAGGATCTGCATTTCGTGTCCCCTTGACGAGGCAAGCATCTCTTCCAATCTTGCTTTCGCTGGAAGCCATCGGGTCCGGCATAGGCTCTGTGAGCCAGACAACTGAAGTCCATGTTGCTTTAATCGGAGGATGTGGATGTCGACACTGAAAGGACTTTATTCCCGCTATCGCCGCTCCTTGCGTACAGCCGCCCGGAGATGGCGCAACCGACTGGAGGGAGGCGTATCATGGTAACGCGCCCCCTTTTCGGAGACGATCCGCTCGCTCCGCGTGTCCTCTCCGTGCTCCGCCGCCTCGGTCATGACGGACGTGGCGTGACGCTGACGTCTCTGGTGGCCCATACCGGTATACCGGGGATCAGACTTCGCTCCACGCTGGAACGCCAGGTCCAGGCGGGCGCGGTCGCCCCTGCCGGGTGTGATCCCCTGGCTTCTGATCTCGCGTTCCGTCTCCCCATGCGGGCAAGAGCCGTACCGCCAGTTCCGGTCGCGGCGTAAGGCACTGACCGCGCCGGGTAGATCAGAAACGCCTTCTCCGAGCGGAAGCGCCATCTTTTCTGGAACGACCGCACGAATGAGAGGGTGGAGCGGGGCCTTCCATCGGAGGCCCCGCGTCTCTGAAGGTGAGGTCGAAAGCAGAGAGAACAGGGAGATGTCGAGTTTTATCCATTTTCTCAACCTGAAGGCACTTCAGCACTATTGGAATAACCATCCCCCGGTGCCCCGTTCACTTGGGACGAGGAGGCCAGTTTGGTCGCATTCCGCCGGAGAGACCGAGCGA
Organism: Komagataeibacter xylinus; assembly: GCF_009834365.1. Lineage (NCBI taxonomy): Bacteria > Pseudomonadati > Pseudomonadota > Alphaproteobacteria > Acetobacterales > Acetobacteraceae > Komagataeibacter > Komagataeibacter xylinus. The sequence continues at coordinate 264,052 of NZ_CP041348.1, forward strand.
GCGGAACAGACGGCCAAGCAACCTCGGCGCCTTCGGCAGAGGGAGAGACCACACCTCGCTGTCGGTCTCGTCCTCATGCTGCTGGTCGGAATGGCCTCGCAGGCATCGGCTCATGCGCCGCATGATGTGCTGTCGTGCGAGACAGAAAAGCAGCCGGTGAATATTCCATCCATGCCACTGGCCCGCGCCATCGAGATATTAGGCCGCCAGTCAGGGTGCCCGGTCCTTGTCGACCCGATCCTTATAGACGGTCGGACCTCCGCAGCCGTCAAGGGCGCCTATACGCCTCAGGCCGCTCTCCTGCATCTGTTCGGGTCCGTGCATGTCGACGTCACCGCCACTGTTTCGGGCTTGAGCGTCAGCCCTCTGGATGCGACGGCTCTGACCTCGGGCGACACGCGCGCCAGCCTGAGGACTGCATCATGACTCTTCACACGGACAGGCCGAACAGAATTATGTCGCTTCCGACCGTTCGGATCGGTACAGAGCTGGCGGTCCTGCTGGCCGACTATCTCGGCGACCAGGAAAAAAACCAGGGATATGACGGCCTCATGCGTCGGGCGGCCGACCACCGGATTAACGATCGGGTTTCTCGCTGGAGAACCGCGTCAGACCCGGAAGCGACGACCGTCGCCGTGGTCCGAAAACTCCTGCCTGTCGCCGACCGCACGCACATGGCCAAGGCCTTGGGCTGGTCGTTGGGAGACCTCGAAAACCAGCTGACATCGATCTTGCCAAAGGCCGTGCGAGACCATGCCAGAACATTGTCCTGTCGCCTGCCACGCTGGCAGCGGCTTTGAACCGGATGTGCGCCGGAAGGGCCACGACGTAGGAACTATAACTCAATTCATAGATGGGAAAACGGCTATGGAAGACCTCTCCATGAAACGTTCCTGGCAGAGCAGGGACTGGTCCCGCTTCATCAAGCTGTTCAGGGGCCTGACATTCTACGAGCGTTTTGAACAGGCGATCATTCTGACCCTGATTGCGCTCATCATGCTGGTCACCGCCATCGCGACGATTCATCTGATCGGCGCGGTATGGCATCTGGTCGTCGATGTCGGAATCGATCCGATCAACCAGACGATCTTCCAGGCGATTTTTGGCGCGATCTTTACTGTTATCATCGCTCTTGAGTTCAAACACTCCCTGCTGGTCGTTCTTGCCCAGCATGAGAACGTCATCCGGGTGCGGACCATCGTCCTGATCGCCCTCCTGGCGATTGCCCGCAAATTCATCCTGCTGGATCTGCATGATGTGACTGCCATGGAACTGTTCGCTCTCTCGGCGGCTGTTCTGGCGCTGGGCATCGTCTACTGGCTGGTCCGCGAGCAGGATGCGCGTGTCGCGCGCGATGCCAGGGAACAGGCGCATCTCGAAGATAATCCTGCGGCCCGCTGTGAGCCTGAAGGGTCTTCATCCTGAAGAATCGAGGTAAAGGCGGTCTATAACGCCGCCTTTACTCAATCCCCACTACGTCCCGTGCGATGAGGACGTCTTCTCCGGCGTCTCTGGCCCTGACGGTGCCAGATGATCTGTGTCGATGGGCCGGAACGGCGGAATGGGTTGTCCGGGATAATAGACCGGCCCCTTGTAGTTCTGATCCAACTGGCTTGCGTTCAAGCTGTCGACCAGCATATCACCCGTGCCGTCTTCGTAATGAGTGCGAGCCCCAGTTTTGGGGATTGTGGACGTTCCCTCAGTCGCCCTCGCATCGAACGATGTTGCAGTCGTCCGGACAATATCACCAGCATGTGCGCCCGACTGGCTCAGTAGAGACAAGCCCAGAGCAGCGCACGACAGAGATATTTTCATCCTCTTCATGCTCATGACCTTTCGAGATTCTCCCCCGGCCGGATGAATGGCCGGGGGAGAGTTTTCGTCACGCCATCAGGCTGCCTCTTTCCGCGCCTCAATCTGGGGCACGGCTTCCTCCGCACGTGCTGTAGAGGACGTAATCGCGATACGACGCGGCTTCATCGCTTCGGGTATCTCACGTTTCAGAGTAATGGACAGAAGTCCGTTCTCGAAGTGCGCATCGGTGACTTTCATATGCTCGGCCAGATCGAAGCGGCGTTCGAATTCTCTGCCCGCAATACCCCGATGGAGATATTCGGCGGCGCTTTGCGGCTCCGGCGCCTTTCGTCCTGTCACGACAAGAGTATTGCGCTCCTGTGTGATCGTAAGGTCGGCCTCGGCAAGTCCGGCAACCGCCATGTCGATCCGGTAATCATCCTCACCGGTCTTGACGATATCGTAAGGCGGCCAGTTATCGACCGCTGGAATCCGGCTGGCGAGATCAAGGGCGTTGAGCATTCTGTCAAAGCCCACGCTCGAACGGAACAGGGGAGCAAAATCAACGGTGGCTCTCATAGCCATATCCTCCTTTGAGCAACATGGACACAAGATCAAAACTGATAGTTCTGTCTGCCGACCCCTTTGGCGGCCGGCAGATTCAATCTGGGCACTCCGTGCATGGTGTCAAGAGGTATCAAAAATGCAGAAAGGCAGGTTTGGGCGTCCTCAATCGTTCGCGTGTTCAGAGTGGACCAGAACAATGCCTGATAGCATCGGATGGAAGTTGCTAGCCGCGGCATTCGCCGCGACCATGCTGAGTGCCGCTCCGGCGGAGGTCTGGCCGTGGATTTATGCTGGACCACCAATTGTCGTTCCACCACCAGTCGTGGTCGCGCCGCTAGCTGTCAGTTGGGGTGGGCGGTCTCCTTCAGAAGGTTTATCAACCGCCGGTATGGCACATCAATGCCGCAAGGAGGCCTTCCACCCCATCTGACATGTCTTGTTCTATGATACGTTCTCAGAAGGGGCTGCTTTTATGCAGCCGAGCGGAGAATGCACTCGGGTGGGAGGAAACTCCATCAGCTCATGGTGATTGCGGACTGTCCGCTTAGGAGCTTGGCGAATGGGGGCTTGTATGTCCGGGATGAGGCGTAAGCCGACATTACGACGACGGAGACTGAGCTGAGATGAGCTCCACGTCACAAATCCAGATTGGCAACTCGCACCAGTCTGGTTCATTGTTTACCCGATGCGGCCATTCCATTCACCCAACGACGGCGACCTCCCCCTGTCGCATGCCCTCATACTGAAGGCCGCGCTGCTGACGATCGGCTATATCGAGGAACACGGCCCGATCGGCCTCACGCCCAGCAAGGCGCTGAAACGCTATTTTGTCGCATGAGCCGCCGAGGCATTTGACTGGCCCGGCTATACGGTTGAAGAGCTCTATGCCGTCAATAAAGTCCTCAATGAACATGATTTCCCGCCGCTGGTGATCCTGCATGAGGTTCTGCTCAGTGCGAAGCTCGCAAGGCATTTCAAGGGAACCCTGCGGCTGACCGACCTGGCGAGAAAGCTCAAATCGGAGCCAGCCCGGCTCTGGATGCTGTTGACGACTCATCTTCTCTTTGTCATCGACCACAGTCCATACACCCGAAGCGAAGAGCCACTGCTCGGCAACTGGGACATCTTTCTCAACGTCATTAATATCGAAGCTCAGGTTGCCGTCACCGAAGAGCGGCTGTGTTCGGTTCTCTACGGGGGCGAGGAAGATGATATCCGTCGCCGGGATTTCAAGCTGACCGCCAGTCTTTACGTCCATGTCCTGCGACCGCTGTGCTGGGCAGGACTGCTCAACGAGCACCGAACAGGCTCCGGCTTCAGCAGACCGGATTTCTATACCAAAACGCCTTTATGGCCAGTAGCCCTCAGCCTTGAAACGGACCGTCACCTGCAACCGGTGACCCATCACTAACGACTGCCGGCTTCCACTCCGGCGCGATATCGCTCCAATACAAAAGGCGGCTCCCGGAGACCGGAAGCCGCCCATGATATTCATCGACAGATCTCACTCGGCTGCGACCGCATCATGACTATCGGTCATACGCGCCGCCCCTTCTTCCCTTTCAGTTCGCTCCGGCACGTTCGCCGTCCGCAGAGCCTCGGGCAGCCAGCCGGCGCCCTCAAGCAGCCTTTCGGCCGCCTGCGCCATGTCGTTCTTTTTCAGATGTGCAATACGCTCGGCTGCCTCACTTCCCCGCGCCTCGCGCACGGCTTCGAGAATACGGGCCTTGGTGACGCGGCCCAGATAGTTCTCCACCGTCGGCTGCCAGCCCGCTTCGACCAGATCAAGCGTAAGCGCAGTGGCGAGGCGGTCGGCTCGCGCCAGCCGTTCCCTGACGCTGCGTGCCAGAGACGGGCCATGGGACGATTCATGCAACGCGTTGATCCCGAAAGACAGGCAATGCGCCAGCAGGGCCAGACGGCTGGTGTCATCCAGTCCGTCGATCCAGCGCCACAACGCGTCCTCATCCTCCGGCAGATCGTGCTTCCAACCTTCGTTGCGCTGGCGCAGCGCATGAGCCGGCAGGCTGCCCGGCATGTCGGGGGAATGCACCGGCAGAGAGATTTCCCGAACATAGGCTTCCAGGCAGTCCGCGCCCGAGACCTGCCAGTACAGGTCGCGCATCAGCGTGTGGAGCAGTTCCGTCAGCGCGATATGCGGATTGCCGGCAAACGCATCGCGCAGGGCCAGCGTGCGCCAGGCCGTCAGTTCGGTCAGCAGGCGGTCGGAAAGCGGCTTGAGTCCGTCTTCTTCTTCGGGCTCGGTATCGAAGGTATCTTCCATCCCAATTCCTTCGACATCGTCACCCGTGCCGTGATGAACGACCGTGTCATCATATCCCTCGGACTCATCGTGACCATCCTCGGGCTCCACCGGCATATCCTCGGGCAGAACGAAGCCCCGTTCGACCAGCAACGTGCCGTCGGTATCGAGACTGACAAAGACGCCGGCTCGCTGCATGTCCACCGGATCGAAGGACACAGGGCGTTCTTCCAGCGCCTCAATGGCCTGCTCGATCTCGCCCAGGCGGATATCAACGTCTTCGGGGAATTCATCGGCCTGCGCGTATTCCGCCTCGATCGTTTCCTGCTCGCTGTGCAGCGCGGTCAGGCGGGCGGCTTCTTCTTCCAAGAGCACCACTGGCACACCGTCGATCTCCGCTAAGTGCCGTGTGTGCCCCCAGGGGAAGGATAGCGCCGTCTCGACCCATTTCCAGCCTTCGGCACGGACCTGTTCGGCCGCCTCCTGCAGCTTTTCCATCACCAACTGATCGAGCAGGGTCGGATCCTGCAGCCAGCCGCCGTCGTCTGCCTCGAACAGGTCACGCATGACGGGACCGCCGGCGGCAAGATAGACGTCCAGCCCGACAAAGCGCACCCGGCGATCTGACGCCCGCACGGTTTTCTCCGTCAGCATGCGGCGGATCAGATAGGGTTCGCGATTGTGGCTCTGGGCAATAATCTCCCAGACCTGTTCCTGACGGGTGTGGTCATCGCTGATCGAAAAGGCCATGAGCTGGTCGAGCTTCATGCCATCCTGCTCGTAGATCTCGCGCAGTTTGTCGGACACGGTCATCAGGCGCAGACGCTGTTTGACCACGGTGGGCACGACGAAGAACGCGGCCGCGATTTCTTCCTCGGACATGCCCTTCTCCAGCATGTCACGGAAAGCCCGAAACTGGTCCAGCGGATGCAGGGCCACGCGCTGGACGTTTTCGGCCAGGGAATCATCCTCGGCGAGAATGGCCGATCCTGCCTCACGCACGACACAAGGCACCGGGGCGGTTTTCGCCAGTTTCTTCTGCTTCACCAACAGTTCGAGGGCGCGGAACCGGCGCCCTCCAGCAGGCACCTCGTAGGCACCGGTTTCCGCCCCCTCACCATTCAGGACGGGACGGACGTTCAGGCTCTGCAGCAGGCCGCGGCGTTCGATGTCGCGGGCCAGTTCCTCGATCGACAGACCGGACTTCACACGCCGCACATTGGACTGCGACAGCACCAGCTTGTTGAAAGGAATATCACGGGACGCATTGAGGGCGATTTTCTGGATGGCGCTCGCCATGGCAGGACACTCCGTAACGGACGGGCGGAAGCCTCTCTCCCACCCCTGAATCCGTCACGAAAAACCCCACGTCCCTCTTCCTCTCTCCCGGCCCCACGAGAGGTCAAACCGCATCCACGGAATGGCACGGACACGACTTTACGGAAGCTACATCTGCTCCAGTCGATCTGCGAGTCGACACGCGTCACGATAAAATACGACCATTATAGTCGTTCAATCACTGATTTGTGATAGTGCCGACCATGATAGCCGCGAATGTTCGCGCGTATCCCCAAGCCCTCTCTGCACGGCGCATCTCCCTGTTTCCACGTATTTTTCTGTTCACGCCTATCCCGTCCGACCTCCACAGTGCTGTCAGAACCACTCACAGGTCCATGCAGAAAGGACGGGAAGATGGCACGCCAACGCGATACGATAGCGGGCAAGGTGCGGCTCGTTCTCGACGCCCCGGAGGCCAACGTGACACCATTACGCAATGGAGCCGATCCTCGGCTGGTCAGTCTGGTCCGGCTTCTGGCCCGTCAGGCCGCACGGGATTTCGTCAACGCTGAAGTGGAGGCCGCGAGGCGACGCGATCTCCAGGATTAAGGAGATGGGATTGTGAAAGTCGCGCTCTACGCCCGCTACTCATCCGACAACCAGCGCGATGCGTCGATCGAGGATCAGTTGCGCCTCTGCCGGCTTCATGCGGAGAAACAGGGCTGGACGATCATCGACAGCTACACCGACCGTGCCATCTCCGGTGCTTCCCTGCTCCGCCCAGGTATTCAGGAACTGATCCAGGACGCTACGCGCGGCCGCTTCACGATCATCGTGGCCGAAGCCATGGACCGGCTGTCGCGCGACCAGGAAGATATCGCCGGCCTGTTCAAACGGATGACGTTCGCTGGCGTGCGGATCATCACCCTCTCCGAGGGCGACGTTACCCACCTGCATATCGGCCTCAAGGGCACCATGAATGCCCTGTTCCTCAAGGATCTGGCCGAGAAGGTTCGGCGGGGGCTGCGCGGGCGTATTGAGGACGGCAAGTCCGGCGGCGGCAATTCCTATGGCTATGATGTCGTGCGCCAGTTCGATGCGAAAGGCGAGCGCATCCGGGGCGACCGGACCATCAACGAGGAGGAGGCCCGCACAGTCAGACGGATCTTCACCGATTACACACGGGGAAAGTCGTCCCGCACGATCGCCATGGAATTGAACCGGGACGGCGTTCCGGGTCCGCAGGGACGTGATTGGGGACCGTCCACCATTCACGGCAATCGGGAACGCGGCACCGGTATCCTCAACAACGAGATGTATGTCGGGCGCCTGGTCTGGAACCGGCTGCGTTATCTGAAGGATCCGGATAGCGGCAAGCGCGTCTCACGCCTCAATCCTGAATCCGAATGGGTGATCCAGGAGGTGCCGGAATTACGGATCGTCGAACAGGATCTGTGGGATGCCGTAAAGGCCCGCCAGGCCGAAACGACGTTCAGCCAGCCGGCACGGGGAAACGAGGCCCTCAGCGCGCAACGGCGTCCCCGCCATCTCTTTGCCGGGCTGATCCGCTGCGGCTGGTGTGGTGGTGGTTACAGCATGATCTCAAAAGATCTGCTCGGCTGCTCGACAGCACGCAACAAGGGCACCTGCGACAATCGGCTCAACATCCGTCGCGACGCCCTCGAAGCATCAGTGCTGAGCGGGCTGCGCACGCATCTGATGGAACCGGACCTGTTCAAGGAGTTCTGCAACGAGTTCACCCGCGAGGTGAACCGACTGCGCATGGAACTGGGTGCCGATCTCGCAGCAATGCGGAATGAAATTCCCCGCATCGACAGAGAACTGGATAAGCTTCTGAATCTTATCCTTGCCTCAGATGACATTGAGGCATCCAAGCGGGTCATGAAAAAAATGACGACGCTCGAAGCCCGCAAGGAGGAACTGGAACAGAAAGTCGCCAATACCGAGGAGCCGCCTCCCCTTCTCCATCCGAACATGGCGGAGATCTACCAGCAGCGGATCACGTCTCTTTATGAGAGCCTTCAGGCCGAAGAGACGAAGACCGAGGCTGCCGAGCGCCTGCGCACACTGGTCTCGCAGATCACGCTCCAGCCGACCGACGGCGAACTGACGATCATCCTGCGCGGCGACCTAGCGGCGATCCTGCAGTTCGCGGCGCACAAGAAAAACGCCACGGTCCATCCGGACAGTGGCGTTCTCGATGCGTTCGTATCGCAAGTATCGTTGGTTGCGGGGATAGGATTTGAACCTATGACCTTCAGGTTATGAGCCTGACGAGCTACCGGGCTGCTCCACCCCGCGGTTGTGGGGGAGACTGGAAGACCTGGCGGCGACCGACTTTCCCGTGCCTTAAGGCACAGTATCATGGGCGCTGGGGGTTTTCACGGCCGAGTTCGGGATGGGATCGGGTGGATCATTCCCCGCCATGGCCACCAGGTCATCCAGTCTCCCCGGTATGGGGTTGGACTGGAAGTGGATGGGTTGGTGTGTATGATTTTGTGTTGAGAGTGGATGACTGCTGTGCATGTGTGTTGCCCTTTTAAGGGGCCTTGGAATGAGCCTATTGGGCGATTAGGACCAGTCAGCTGCACGCATTACTGCGCTTCCACACCTGGCCTATTGACGTGATGGTCTATCACGGCCCTTGGGGAGACCTTGTTTTGAGGTGGGTTTCCCGCTTAGATGCTTTCAGCGGTTATCCCGTCCACACTTAGCTACCCGGCTGTGCCGCTGGCGCGACAACCGGTGCACCAGAGGTATGTTCATCCCGGTCCTCTCGTACTAGGGACAAATCCTCTCAAGTCTCCAACACCCACGGCAGATAGGGACCGAACTGTCTCACGACGTTCTAAACCCAGCTCACGTACCACTTTAATCGGCGAACAGCCGAACCCTTGGGACCTGCTCCAGCCCCAGGATGTGATGAGCCGACATCGAGGTGCCAAACCTCCCCGTCGATGTGGACTCTTGGGGGAGATCAGCCTGTTATCCCTAGAGTACCTTTTATCCGTTGAGCGATGGCCCTTCCACGCGGGACCACCGGATCACTATGGCCGACTTTCGTCTCTGATCGAGCTGTCACTCTCACAGTCAGGCGGGCTTATGCCATTGCACTCGACAGCCGGTTTCCGACCGGCCTGAGCCCACCATCGCGCGCCTCCGTTACACTTTGGGAGGCGACCGCCCCAGTCAAACTGCCCACCATGCAGGGTCCCGGACCTGGCTAACAGGCCTCGGTTAGACATCAGAAACAGTCAGGGTGGTATTTCAAGGATGGCTCCACCGGAACTGGCGCCCCGGTTTCAAAGCCTCCCACCTATCCTACACAGAATGTCTCTGATGCCACTGCAAAGCTGCAGTAAAGGTTCATAGGGTCTTTCCGTCTGACCGCGGGTACCCCGCATCTTCACGGGGAATTCAATTTCGCTGAGCCGATGCTGGAGACAGCGGGGAAGTCGTTACGCCATTCGTGCAGGTCGGAACTTACCCGACAAGGAATTTCGCTACCTTAGGACCGTTATAGTTACGGCCGCCGTTTACCGGGGCTTCAATTCGGTGCTTGCACACCTCCTCTTAACCTTCCGGCACCGGGCAGGCGTCAGGCCGTATACGTCGTCTCTCGACTTCGCACAGCCCTGTGTTTTTACTAAACAGTCGCTACCCCCTGGTCTGTGCCACCCGCCGATGGTTGCCCACTGACGGGTCTTGCTTATCCCGAAGTTACGCAAGTAATTTGCCTAGTTCCTTCAGCATCGTTCTCTCAAGCGCCTTGGTATTCTCTACCAGTCCACCTGTGTCGGTTTCGGGTACGGTCTATATGCCAGAGCTATTTCCTGGAATACTCCAAAAGCCGGATCAATCCGATAAGACCCGACAACATATTGTATTCGTCACTTCTGGCAGGCCCGGGAATATTTGCCCGGTTTCCATCGACTACGGCTTTCGCCCTCGCCTTAGGGGCCGGCTCACCCTGCGCGGATTAACCTTGCGCAGGAACCCTTGGACTTTCGGCGACAGTGTTTCTCGCACTGTTTGTCGCTACTCATGTCAGCATTCGCACTTCCGATATCTCCAGAGAGGGTCACCCCGTCTCCTTCACAGACCTACGGAACGCTCCGCTACCGCGCATTCATAGAATGCACCCACAGCTTCGGCACGTGGCTTGAGCCCCGTTACATTTTCGGCGCAAGGTTTCTATTAGACCAGTGAGCTATTACGCTTTCTTTAAAGGATGGCTGCTTCTAAGCCAACCTCCTGGTTGTTTTGGAATCCTCACATCCTTTCCCACTTAGCCACGATTTGGGGGCCTTAGCTGGTGGTCTGGGCTGTTTCCCTCTCGACAATGGACCTTAGCACCCACTGTCTGTCTGCCGAGCTCATACTTCCGGGTATTCGGAGTTTGGTTAGGTTTGGTAAGGCTTTGGGCCCCCCTAGCCCATCCAGTGCTCTACCCCCGGGGTAATACTCGACGGTCTACCTCAATAGATTTCGCGGAGAACCAGCTATTTCCGAGTTTGATTGGCCTTTCACCCCTAGCCACAGCTCATCCCCGACTTTTTCAACAGGCGTGGGTTCGGCCCTCCAGTGCGTGTTACCGCACCTTCAGCCTGGCCATGGCTAGATCACTCGGTTTCGGGTCTTCTGCCAGCAACTCGTCGCCCTGTTCAGACTCGCTTTCGCTGCGCCTACACCTAACGGCTTAAGCTTGCTGCAAACAGAAACTCGCTGACCCATTATACAAAAGGTACGCCGTCACCCCATAAGAGGCTCCGACTGCTTGTAGGCATTCGGTTTCAGGTCTATTTCACTCCCCTCGTCGGGGTGCTTTTCACCTTTCCCTCACGGTACTTGTTCACTATCGGTCACCAGGGAGTATTTAGGCTTGGAGGGTGGTCCCCCCATGTTCAGACAGGATTTCACGTGTCCCGCCCTACTCAAGGACTGTTCCTGACACTACGCATACGGGGCTATCACCCGCTCTGGCCGGACTTTCCATTCCGTTCTGCTTCTTCAAAAACAGCCACTG